>NZ_JBHYHC010000008.1:0-142842 GCF_042738955.1 Umezawaea sp. NPDC059074 | reverse complement strand
GGGGGTGCGCGGCGCCCCCGGGCGTGCGGGGGGTGGTCGGGGGGGGCCCCCGGTGGGGGGGGGGGGCCGGGGGGGGCCCCGGCCCCCCGGCTCCCCCGCTAGTTCTGCGCTTCCTGGTGCGAGACCTCGACCAGCGCGCCGTCCGCGACCATCTCGTCCACCGAACTCGGGAACAGGTACGCGGTGCCGCCGCCGGGCTGCTCGAACCACGGCACGGCCACGCCGGTCAGCACCTCGACCGGACGCCGCAACCGGTACACCCGGTACGCGCGGTTGATCCACGACGGCACGAGCGACCGCTCCTCGAACGGCGTGCCCGCGGCGTAGACCAGGTTGCCGCCGGGCTCGCCGAAGCGGTCCACCTCGAACCCGACCGGCAGCTCGACCATCTTCTTGTGCCGGAACAGCGTGAGCGGCGGTTCGCCGTTCATCGGCTTGATCGGCCAGCCGCGCTTGCCGCCCGTGTCGGACTGCTGCTGCGCGGGCTCCTGGCGCGGCGCGTCGACCCGCACGGGCTTCGTGCTGATCGGCTCCGGGCGCGGCGGCTCGACCCTGGGCAGCGGCTCCGGACGCGGCATCTCCGCGCGGGGCAACGGCTCGGGGCGGGGCATCTCCGCGCGCGGCAGCGGTTCCGGGCGCGGGGGTTCCACGCGCGGCAACGGCTCCGGACGCGGCATCGGGGCCACCTGCACGGCCTGCGGCGGCATCGGACGGCCGTCGCGGAACCCGTTGACGCCGTTGGGCGGCGGACCCTGCGGAACGCCCTGGGGCACCCCCTGCGGTCCGCCCTGCGGCGGCAGGCCCTGCGGCGGGCGCATCTGCGGCGGCGGGGGCTGCCTGCGCGGCGCGCGGCGGCCCGTGAGGACCAGCTTGCCGATCAGGTACGACGCCGCGTCCTCCAGCCGGTCGAACCGGCTCGGCGACTTCGGCCCGTTGTCGTACCAGGCGACGACCCAGCTGCTGCCCTCGGTGCGCAGGTTCCACGTGCGGTCGACGGGCTCGCCGATCCGGTACGCGGCGGGCGGCACGTCGAGGTCGTCCAGCGCCCGGCGGACACCGGACAGCTCGCGCTCCTCCTCGGGCGTGACCTGTCTCGGCACCTCGGGCTCGACCGGCTGCGGCTCGACCGCCACCGGCTCGATGTCGAACTGGGTCTCCTGGTCCACCTCGAACCGGGTCGTCACGTCGGCGTGCCTCGGGTCGGCCTCGACCTCGAACTTCGGCACGACGTCGACGAGGTCCGCCTCGACGAGCGCTGATTGCTCCACGACCGGTTCTTCGACCGGGAGCGGTTCCGGTTTCGGCTCCACCGGCAGCGCGTCGGCCGACGGTTGCTGCGCTGCGCCGAACGGACTCCACGCGGCGGTGTCCTGCTCGATCCCGGCGCTCTCGTACCGGTTGGGCGCGAACAGGTCCATGCCCTCGACGTAGGACTCGCGGCGGTACCGGTCGTCGCGCGGCGGGCTCGGCTCGTCGAAGTCGAACTGCACCCGGTACGGCGGACCGTCCTGGGCGGCGTCGAACTGGCGCTGGTCGAACTCCAGCACCTCCTCGGCCTCCGGGGCCGTGGCGGGCCGCAGGTCGACGAGGTCCACCAGGTTCGCGGTGTCCTCGACGTTCGGCTCGTCGACCGGCATCGGCTCCGGCCGCGGCTCGACCAACTGCTCGGCGGGCTGCGGCTCGCGGTCGGGCTCGGCGCGGAACCCGTGGTCCACGTCCGTGCGGAACACCGGCTGCGCGTCGAAGTCGTCGGCGGGCTGGAAACCCGGCCCCGGCTCGGCGCGCAGGAGTTCGGGTTCCTCGGACTCGGCTTCGGTCTCGGGTTCCGCCTCGGCCTCGAAGTCCGGCTTCGGCTGGAACACCGTCGCGTCGGACGCCGGTCGCCGGTCTTCCTCGGGATAGAAGTCGCCGGTGGGCGCGGACGTCGTGGCCGAGTCGCCCTCGACGGGGAAGAAGTTCGAGTCCGGGTCGTAGGTGGACTCGGGCTTCGGCGTCTCGGGCCGGTAGGAGGACTCCTCGTGCGACCGCTGCTCCACGGGGGCGCTCGCGGTCGGGAAGAAGTGCTCCTCGGTCGCGGGCGGCAGGGACGCGGACGGCAGTTCGGGGTCGTGGTACACGGTGGGGTCGTCCGAGGACGGCCTCCGGTCGTCCTCGGGGAAGAAGCTGCCGTCGCCGCCGAAGTCGGACCGCGGGTGCGCGTCCTCCGGCTCGGACCGGAACTCCCCCATGGGCTTGGACGCCTGCGGGCCGTCCAGGCCGTCGAGACCGTCCAGACCGGACGGCGGGCTCAGCCTGGGCCGCTGCGCGCCGTCCTCCGGGAAGAACTGCTCCGGCGTGCTCTGAGCGGGCGGACCGTCCTCCGGGAAGAAGTTCTCGTCCACCTCCGAGGCGGGCTTGGCGCCTTCCTCCGGGTAGAAGTTGTCGCTGCCGTCGCCGCCGAAGTCGGAGCGCGGGAGCGGCTGGAACTCCGGCTGGGTGTCCACACCGGACGGCGAGGGCAGCCGGGGCTGCGCGCCGCCTTCGGGGAAGAACTGCTCCTCCACGACCTGCGCGGCCGGCGGACCGTCCGCGGGGAAGAAGCTGCCCTCGCTGCCGAAGTCCGGCCGCGGCCGCGCGTCGGGGTTCGGCTCCGGCGGGGTGTCCACGCCGGACGGCGGGCTCAGCCTCGGCTGCTGCGCGCCCTCGTCCGGGAAGAACTGCTCCTCCACGATCTTCTCGGGGGCGCCGAAGAAGTTCGCGTCGGACTCCACGACGGGCTGGGCCGCCGTGGACCGCTCGGAGACCGAACTGGACTGCACCGGCGGCTGCGGGACGGGTGCGGGCCCACCTTCGGGGTAGAAGTCCGCGCTGGGCTGGAAGCCCGGCTTGTCGCCGTCGCCGGGGAAGAAGTTCTCATCGCTGAAGTCGGGCTTCGGCTGGAACTCCGTCGCCTGGTCGTGCTGGACCGCCGCGGGTTCGGGCTCGGGCTCCGGCTCGAACACCGGCACCGGGGCGGCGACGGTGGCGTGCGGGTCGTACGGCTGGGTCGTGCGGTCGTCGCCGAACGGCGAGAACTCCTCCGCCTTCGGCGGCTCCGGGGCCACGACCACGGCGGGCGCGGGCAGGGGCGTGCCGCGGGGCGCGGTGGGCGCTCCGAGGTTCGCGGCGGCCGCGACCCGCACGTCCTCGGACACGTCCGGGGTGCGGAACTCGGCGGCGCGGGCCCGTTCGACCAGCTCGGTCTCCGGCGGGATGCCGTAGGCGCGCAGGTAGTAGCCGACCGCGGCGGGCCAGATCCAGTGGCCGTCGGTCTGGAACGCGACCGGGACGACCGAGGGCGCGTCCTTGTCCAGCACGTCGGCGTCGAAGCCGCGACCGGCCACCGCGACCGGCGCGCGGTCCAGGTAGCCGAGCAGCGCCTCGCGCTCGTGGTCCGGCACCGGCGGCCGGTTGACCGACGGACGGCCCTCCGGCCCGGCGCCGTCGAAGACCCGCGCGGTCCGGAAACCACGCGGGACCTGCGGCGCGGGCGGCGGCTGGGCGGCGGGCAGCCACTTGCGCAGCCACTCCGGGATGTTCTCGTCGGCGCGCGGGAAGAAGCGCATCTCGTCGACGTAGGCCTGCTGCGGTGGCGGGTTCTGCCACTTCGGCTCGGTCCGGTCGAAGTCGAGGTTGTAGCTGGCGGGCTGGTCGAGCTGGTAGCGGGCGTTCGACCAGCTGCCCCGACCCTCGCGGTGCATCCCCGCGCGGAGACGGGAGAACAGCGCGGACACCTCCTGGGGAGGAGCCCACCCCTGCGCGCTCCCGTCGGCCGACCGCACTTCGGCGGACAGCTCGAAGTAGCGACCGGTCGCGCGGTAGTCCGCGATGACGTGCTGCCAGCCCTCGGGGGCGGCCCGCATGAGGGTCAGCCCGATCTGCTTGACCAGAGCGTCCTGCTCTGTCGGGTTCAACGGCTTCGGCTCGGACACACCAACATCTTCCCCCGCGACTCCGCGTACCGGAACGGCCCCCTGCTGGGCCGAATCAGAGCACCACCACGCCGGCCCGACCATAACCCGATCGGAGCGCGCGGGAAAACCGGAACGGCCCCCGCTAGGGGGCCGGTCGGGTCAGGTCTGGGGCGGGGGTGGGGTGCTGGTGGCCTCGGCCACCTCGACCAGGCTGCCGTCGGCGAGCAGGTCGCGCACGGCCCTGACCAGGAAGAAACCGGTACCACCACCGGCCTGCCCGAACCACGGCACGGCGATGCCCTTGACGGCCTCGACCGGCCGTTGCGCGCGGTAGACGTGGTAGCGGCGGTTCAGCCAGTCCGGCGGCAGCGAGCGGTTGCCGAACAGCGTGCGGGCGGCGAAGACGAGGTTGCCGTTCTCGTCGCCGAACCGGTCGACCTCCGCTCCGGGGTTGAGCACGATCGGCTCACGATCGCGCAGCAGCGACAGCGGGGGCTCGTCCGGGAGCGGCTGGATCTCCGGCGCGCGCGCCGGGGCCGTCGGCGGGGCGACGGGCGGCGTGGTGTGCTGGGCCCGCGCGGCGTCCTGCTCCGGCGACCAGAGCAGGGTGCCGAGCATGACCTTGGCGGCGTTCGCGGCGTTGGGGAAGACGGTGGGCCTGCCGGTGGGGCCGCGGCCCGAGTCCCAGAACTGGAGCTGCCAGCCGCTCTCCGTGCCCGGCGCCGGCTCGATGACCAGCGCGTCCAGCTTCGGCTCGACGATCCCGTACTCGCCGGGCGCGACGCCGAAGCGGGTCAGCCGCTCCTGGAGCTGCGCGAGCGCCTGCCGGTCGTGCTCGGCGATGGTCCGCGGCCGGTACTCGGGCAGCGCGAGCGACTCCGCTCCCCCGGACGCGACCTTCGTGGCGGCGTCCAGCGCGGCCTCGTCGACCGCCGGGACGGCGTAGCCGTTGTCGTGGACGTGCTGCACGAGCTGCGGCACGGGGTTCACGTTGTGCTTGCGGAAGTAGTGCGGGACGGCGCCCGACCACACCCACGTGCCGTCGGTGTGGAACGTCAGCGGCACGTCCGGCTCGGCGTCGGGCGCGAGCAGGTCCGGGCCGAAGCCGCGGCCCGCGAGCACGACCGGGGCCTGCTCCAGGTAGGCGAGCACGTCGTCGCGGTCCTGCGGGTGCACGGCCGGGCGCGGCGCGATCGGCCTGCCCTGCTCGTCGCTGCCGTCGAACACCGGGGCCTCGTACAGGCCGGGGGCGGCGTCACCGGCGGGCTCCCCGCGCAGCCACGCGGGCACGTCGG
Source organism: Umezawaea sp. NPDC059074 (assembly GCF_042738955.1). Taxonomy (NCBI): domain Bacteria; kingdom Bacillati; phylum Actinomycetota; class Actinomycetes; order Pseudonocardiales; family Pseudonocardiaceae; genus Umezawaea; species Umezawaea sp. NPDC059074. The sequence continues at coordinate 137,615 of NZ_JBHYHC010000008.1, read as the reverse complement.
CCCTCGGGTGCGCCTCCAGCTCCTGCCGGTAGAACTCGGGAGCGGGCCGGTGCGTCCAGGCGGGCTCCTCGGACCAGTTGTACTCGACCGAGAAGACGTTCGGGTGCGCCAGGTGGAAGCGCGCGGACAGCCACGTGCCCTCGCCCTCGCGGTACATGCCCGAGCGCAGCTCGAGGAAGAACGGCAGCGCCTCGTCCGGCAGCGGCCAGTCGACCGACTGGCCGAAGATGTTCAGCACCGAGACCGGGGACTCCACGTACGTGCCCGCCGCGCGGAAGTCCAGGAAGAGCTGGCTCCAGTCACCGGGCAGCCGGTGCACGAGCAGGGTGGTGACCGACCCGAGGATCGCGTTCTGCTCCTCCGGCGACAGCCGTGGCCGCGTGGACGTCATGCCTTCTGCTCCTCGTCGCGTGCCTCGTCGAGCCTGGCCCGCAGCCAGGTCGGGATGAACGCCTCGTCACGGGGGTAGACCTCGAGGTCGCGCGCCCAGTACTCGGCCGGGATCGGCGGAGCCCACAGCGGGTCGTGGTCCATGTTGTAGGAGAAGTTCATCCGACCCGGCGCGTCCACGGAGAGCCGGGCGGAGAACCACGCGCCCCGACCCGGCCGGTAGGTGAGCTGCCGGAGCTCGGCGAACACCTTGGTGAGCCCGTCGGCGGGGTACACCTCGGCCGTCTTGCCGTTCTCCAGGTACACGGCCAGTTCGAAGTCGTGCACCTTCGCGTTGAGCTTCACCAGCAGGTCGATCCGCCGCCAGCCCTCGGGTTCCACTTCGAGCAGCATGGCGCCGATCCGCTGCATCAGCTGTTCCTCGCGGTCGTCCGACTCAGAAGTCGGACGGCCAGAGGGCTGCGTTGTGGTCATTCGGATAGCTCCTGACGTGGATCTTGAAGCGACCGTCCGGCAGTGTCTCGCGCCACCGGGTCTGGTAAGTGTGCGGGTGGTCCTGTCCGGGGTCGTGGATCGCGAACGTGTCGACGTGGTCGATCGTGCCGCCCGTGGACGCCTCCAGGTCGGCGCGGTCCCGCTCCATTTGATACCAGGTCTCCTCGCGGACGAACGCGGGCCGCTCCAGCCCGGAGTTCTGGTCGCGCTGCTGGCTGGAGACGTTGATCAGCTCGCCGGGGCCGCCGGACTCCTTGCCCTGGTGGTGGCCGCCGTCGGCCAGGTTCCGGTTGTCCGGCCCCTTGCCCGCGAGCGCGCCGGCGTCGGTCTGCGAGTTCGTGTCGCGGCGCAGTTCCGTCCCGCCGTCGTAGAGCGGGACGCCGCTGGTGGCGATGGTGTTCGCCCGGTCGTCGGTGAGGAACCGCCACCGGCCGTTGTCGACGTCGTACACCGCCGACGGCCTCGGGTTGTTCAGCTCGGCGCTGAACGGCGGGGCCGTGTGCAGGTGCGAGACCGCGCCGTCGTCACCGCTCTGGAACGTGCTGTACGGCCCGCGCTCGTCGGCGAGGACGAACCGGGTGCCCGGCGGCAGGCCCTCGCGGTTCACGAACGTGTCGTTGCCGCGGAACGGCTGCTCGACGGCCGCCCGCTGCTCCGGCGTCCACCCGCTGGTGTCGCCGTCGACGCGCACGACCCGGACGACCTTGCCGTCCGCGTCCTTGACCGGCTTGCCGTTCTCGTCGACCGCGATCCCCTGCGTCACCCTGACCTCGCCGTTCGGCGGGTCGGGCCAGTTCGGCGTCGTGGCGGCGTCGGTGCCGTAGTAGGAGTCGGTGGTGACGTCCACGCCGTCACCGGCCCGCGCCAGCTCCGGGTTCGTCCGCCCGCGCTGACCGGAGTCGGCCTCGACGAACGCGTGGCCCTCGGCGTCGATGATCACCCGGCCGCGGGTCCGGTCGCCGTCGTGGACGACGTACTCGGTGTCCGCCGCGAGCGGCTGCCCCTCGTGCTGGGTGAGCGGCCGGTTCTGCGGCAGGCCGTCCACGTCGACGCGGTTGGTCGTGACCGGCCGCTCGTAGCCGATGCCGGGCTCCGGGGTGCCGGTCGCGTCGGTGCCGAACTGCTGGAAGAGCGGGCCGCGGTCGACGTTGTAGTTGGAGCCGGGGATCGGGTTGGCGACCTCCGGGTTCGGCCGGTCGCCGACGGTCTCGGGCGCGGCGACCCACTTCGGCGTGCCGTGCTCGTCGGTCTGCACGGTGCCGCGGTGGTTGCCCTCGGTGTCCGTGACGTCGAACCGGGTGTTCGGCGGCAGGTCCTGGCGGGCGGTGAACGCGTCGTTCGGGCCGGGGGCCAGCGGGTGGCCGGGTCCGACCGCCTGCGTGCCGTTCGCCGGGGCGGGCGGCTCGGTGATCGTGACGGGCCGGGTCACCTCGACGGACTTGCCGCCGATCTTGACGGTGTCGTTCTGCGTCTGCGGCGACCCGTCCGGGCCCGCCACGAACACGTCGTTGTGGTTGCCGACCTGGACGCGGTAGGTGGCGTCCGGGTACGGGTGGGCGATCTCCGGGTTCACGCCGTCGCGGGTGTTCGGCGCGATGGCGTCCACGCTGACCGCGCCCTCGGCGTCCACGTGCACGACCGAGCGGAGCTGCCCGTTCTCGTCGAGCACGCGGACGCTGGTGTCCAGCGGCAGTTCGCGGCCGTCGAAGAACGACTCGCCCTCGCGCATCCGGACGGTCTGCTCGTGCGTCGTCGTCGGCTCGGTCCACGGCGTCTGCGCCTGCGGGGCGAGGTCGCGCTCCCCGCGGTGCGCCGTGTCGAGCGCGTCGGCCAAGTCGCCCGTGGGCGTGTGGCCCGGCGGCATGCCGTTCTCGCCGACCGGCGTGGACGTGCCGTCCGGCTCGAACGCGTGCCAGCCGCCGTCCGGTGGGATCCGCGGGTGGCCGTCGGCGTCCGGCGCGCTGGAGTAGACGTTGCCGTGCCGGTCCGACCACGCCAGGCTGTCCGGCGCGATCACCTGCTGGCCGGTCTCGCGGGCCACGTGCGCCGCGATGCTGTTCTCGCCGCCCGCCGCCGCGTCGCAGCCGACGAACATGATCGGCCGCCCCGCGAGGTCGGGGTGGTTGTTGATCAGCTCGACGAGTTCGCCGCGGGTGTAGTGCGTCTCGCCGATCCGGACGCCGTCGCCGTCGGTGTGCACGTCGAGGACGGCGTGCTCGCCGTTGCTCGGGATGCGCGACGACAGGTCGCGCAGCCGGTCGTCGGCGTGCAGCGCGACACCGGCGGGCGTGACCTCGCTGGACCGGATGGCGTGGTCCACGGTGGGCGACACCGGGTTCAGCGGCACCGGGCCGGTCGGGGCGGTGTGGGCCGGGGTGTAGTTGTCGAACGCGCCTGCCTGGGCGTCGGCGACCGTGGCCGTGTCGGGCGTGTGGACGGTCGTGCCGTCGTCGGCGTAGGTGCCGAAGTCCGGCGGCAGCACCCGGCCGTCCGCGGGCGGCACGGACACCTCGTGCAGGACGCCGTTGTCGCGCAGGCTGTCCAGGTTCACCTTGCCGTTGGTGTCGGCGAGGCTCGCGTCGAACACGGGTTGCAGCTGGCGCGCGCCACCGGGTTGGTCGAACGCCGGGGCGACGGTGGCCAGCTCGACCAGCATCGGCTTGTCCAGGACGTACACGTGGTAGCCCTTGCCCATGCTGTCGGGCAGGATCGCGCGCTCGCCGTACCCGTACGGCTGCCCGTCCGGGCGCAGCGGCGACAGGAAGTCGCCCTGCGGACTGCCGAACCGGTCGAGCACCGTGCCCGCGGGCAGCTCCACGATCACGCGGGCACCCGCGGCACCCTGGTTCGGCGGCCAGTCGATCGGCCCGTTCACCGTGCCGTCGGTGGTGTGGTGCGGCATGAACTGGTCGTAGCTGCCGTGCGGGCCGTACGGCTGGTAGGTCGGCTCGACGATGGCCGCGACCCGCTGGTCGTACGTGCCGACCTCGCGGTCGGCCGGACCGGTGCTGTCGTGGACGGGGACGTACGGGCCGTCCTGCGAGAAGCCGGGGACGACACCGGTGGGGTTGCCCCAGGTGTTCTTGTGCGGCTGGGGGTCGACCGGGGTGGACGGGGTGGCCGTGGAGTCCACGGGGTCCGTGCCGCGGGCGACGGGAGCGGAGTCCTCGGGCCAGTGGTGACTGGACACCGGGGAACTGCCGTCCGCGTTGGGGACGTGGTGCTGCGGCGCGTCGGGGCCCGCGGTCGGGGTGTGGGGGTCGGGGGCACCAGGAGTGGCGGGAGTGCGCGGGTCCGGGCCGGGGGCTCCCGGCGTGCGGGGGTCTGCGCCGGGAGTCCGGGAGTCCGGGCCTTGGGTGCGCGGGTCGGAGCCGGAGGTCCTGTGGTCTGTCGCGCGCGGGTCCGTCGGTCGGGAGTCCGGGGTGCGGCTGGGGGCTTCGGTGGGGGTGTTGCGGGCCATCGGGGCCGGGTCGGGGCGGGTGTGCTGGGGCGCGGTCGGGCCGCCGGGCTGGGGACCCGCGTGCTGAGGTGCGGGACCACCGGTCTGCGGGGCAGGACCACCGGGCTGAGGACCGAACCCACCGGGTTGCGGGCCGAATCCGCCGGGCTGGGGGCCGAAGCCACCCGGTTGCGGACCGAAACCACCGGGCTGAGGAGCACGGGGTTCGGGGCTCGGGGCGTGGAAGGCCTGCGGCGGCGCGGGGGCGGCCGAACTGGCCTCCACCGCGTCTGAGGAGTGGGTGGAGCGAGTGGTGGTGGTCGGCGACGGCTCGGTGAACAACCCACCGGACATCGACGGCCCACGACCCGACGACCCACCAGCGGCCGGACCACCAGCAGGAGGCGCACCACCGGACGGCGGCGGCACGAACCCACCACCAGCGGGAGCACCACCAGCGGGCTGACCCGCCACACCGTGCTCGGCCGCCGAAGGAAGGTGACTCGGAGCGCCGGACACACCGCTAGGCGTCGGCCCACCGGCCGGAACACCATGCGCGGCAGGAGAAACAGGAGTCGAATGCACGCCACCAGGCACACCAGCGGCAGCCGGACCGCCCAGAGCGGAATGCGCACCAGCAGGACCACCGACGGCCGGGCCACTGGGGGCCGAGTGAACCCCACCAGGAACCCCAGCGGCGGGACCACCGGGAGTCGAGTGCGCACCAGCAGGACCACCAGCAGCGGGGCCACCGGGAGCCGAATGCGCGCCACCAGGAGCGGCACCCGCGGCGGCCGGACCACCCGAAGCTGAGTGTGCACCGGCAGCGGGGCCACCGGGAACGGAGTGCGCGCCACCAGGGGCAGCACCAGCCGCGGTCGGACCGCCCGGAGCGGAATGAGCCCCAGCGGGACCACCGGCAGCCGGGCCACCAGGAGCGGAATGCGCACCACCAGGAGCACCAGCGGCCGGACCGCCAGGCGCGGAATGCGCACCACCAGGAGCACCAGCGGCCGGATCGCCAGGAACCGAACCAGCAGGACCACCGGCAGCCGGGCCACCGGGAGTCGAATGTGCACCGCCAGGAGCGGCACCTGCGGCAGTCGGCCCGCCCGGAGCGGAGTGAGCACCAACAGGACCACCAGCGGCCGGGCCACCGGGCGCGGAGTGAGAGCCACCGGGGCCACCGGCAGCCGGGCCACCGGCAGCCGAGTGCGCACCAGCAGGACCACCAGCGGCCGGGCCACCGGGCGCGGAGTGAGAACCGCCGGGACCACCGGCAGCCGGACCACCAGGAGCAGCACCCGCAGCAGTCGGCCCGCCCGGAGCGGAGTGCGAAGCGGGAGCGCCTGCGGTGGGACCGCCAGGAGCGGAGTGCGCACCACCAGGAGTGCCTGCGGTCGAGCTACCGGGCGCGGAGTGTGCGCCACCGGGAGTGCCAGCGGTCGGGCCGCCGGGAGCCGAATGCGTGCCACCAGAAGCGCTGGGGGTCGAGCCGCCCGGAGTCGGGCCGCTGGGGGTCGAGCCGCCGGGAGTGGTGTGGGCGCTGGGGGTTGAGCTGCCGCTGGTGTGGCTGGGGGCTGCGCCGGAGGGGGTGCTCGCGCCGCCGGAGGTCGTGGGTGTGCCGAGCCTGCTGCTGACCGAGGACGGGGACGAGCCGCCTCCCGTCGGGGCCGCGCCACCTGACGGTGCGGGGCTGCCCGCGAAGCCGGTTGGGGCCACGGTCGGGGCTGGTGCCGGGGCGCGGTCCGGGGTGTTGCCGCCGGGGGTGGTCTGGGTGTGGAGGGGCGGTGCCGGTGGGGCGGCCACGGCGGAGGACGTCGTGGTGTCGTTGTGCGGGCGGGTCGTGGTCGGGGTGTCCGGGGAGCCGCCAGTCGACGGAGACGGAGAAGGAGAAGGAGAAGGAGTGGGCCCCACGTCGGGGGTGCCGCCGTGTGGTGCGCCGTTGGAACTGGGGGTGGGGCCGAGGTCCGGGGGGCCGCCCGCCGGGCCGAGGTCGGGTGGGCTGCCGTTGGGGCCGCCGGGGGTCACGTGCGGGGCCTCGACAGTGATGCCCTCCTTCGCGCCGCCGATGCCGCCGGAGACCGCGCCGGACGTCGCGCCGAGCAGCACGTCCTTCGCGCTGATGTCCTGGCCCATGGCCACGGAGGTGCCCACCGAGCTGACCGCGCCCTCGACCGCGCCGCGGGTCGCGCCCACGGCCACCTGGCCTGCCAGGCCGCCGCCCTGGAACTTGACGCCGCCGGACAGGCCGCCGACCAGGCCGGAGACCGCGCCGCTGACGGCGGCCTGGCCGGTCTTGCTCCAGTCCCAGTCCTTGCGCTCGCCGGTCAGCATCTGGATGCCCTGGATGGCCGCGTCGATGCCCACCGAGATCGCGACCTCCTTGAGGATCGCGATGATCAGCTGCCGGAACGTGAACTGGACGATCAGCCGAGTCGCCTGCTGGGCGATCGGGATGCCCGCGGACGCCCCGCCGAACGTGGCGAACGCGGCGGCGATCAGCGCGGCGATCTCGATGGCCAGCGCGATCAGCGACGCGATGATCGACAGCTTCGTGTACTCGACCTCGAGCGCCGTGCCGTCGCAGCTCTCCGCGAGCTGCTCGCAGATCTTCTTGAGCTTCGGCAGGTAGGACTCGTCGCCGTCGGAGAACTTCTTCCAGTACTCCTGGAACGCCTGGACGGCCTCGCCGGTCTGGCTGGCGACGACGGTGCTCGCCGCGCCGTTGCCCTGGTCGATCACGCCCTGCACGCCTTCGGCGGCGGCGCGGTACGCGTCGGCCATCCGGCGGAGGGCGGTCTCGTCGCCCTCCGGCCAGCTCTGCCCGACCACGATCGGGAAGAGCCAGGTGACCTCGCTCGGGATTTCGATGCCCACCAGACGCCCCTCAGTAAGTCTTGGAAATGCCCGCGGCGTTGCCCTGGTCGGAGCCCTCGTACGCGTCGGCGGACTGGTCTATGCCCTTGCGGATCTCGCCCAACGCCGTCGTGAGGCCCTTGAAGGCGTCGGCGGTGGCCTTGGCGTTCGGCACGTACTCCTTGGCGAAGGCCTGGCCGGACTCGTCGCCGCCCCAGCACGTGCCTTCGCCGCTGAGCGCGGAGTCGAGCGCCTTGAACACGCCGTCGAGCGCCTCGGCGGCGGCGGTGAACTGGGTGCCGCCCTGCCGCAGGCCCTGGACGTCTACCTGGAAGCCGGTCACCAGCCGCCCCTCTCCATCACGCTGCCGCCCTCGTCGTCGTCATCGGCCGCACGGCCGCGCGGCGGCGGCTGCGTCGACGTCGGCGGGGTCGGCACGGGCGGGGGCTGCGGGATCAGCGAGGCCAGCGACGGGACGCCCGGCAGCATCTCGGAGAGGTCGATGCTCGGCCCCTCCTGCGCCGACGACAGCACGTCGTTCAGCTCGGTGCGGGACTTCGCGATGGCCGCGATGACCGTCTCCGTCGCCACGCGGGCCAGCTTGTCCGGCGTGGTGCGCTCGAACGCGTTCGGCGAGAACTCCAGCGACGTCAACGCGCCCGCCGAGTCGACCCGCGCCGTGACGCTGCCGTCCCTCGACGTGGCGCTCGCGGTGATCGCCATCGCCTTGGCCTGCGCCTCCCGCACCTCGGCGGTCTTGCGGTGCAGCTCGGACATGAGCGAGTCGACCTGCTCGCGCATGGCGGCGTTGCGCGCCTCCAGCTCAGCCCTACGTCCACTCGGATCGGTCACGGCCGTCCCCTCGCTCAGGTCGTCTTTGGGTCCTGACGCTAAACGAGCGCGCCGGGTTCCCGCCGAGGTCTGGAAAATCGCCACCTTTTTGTCGGTGGTCCCCGGCAGAGTGGGGGTGTGCTGCGCCCCTACCGCCAACTCGCCGGAGTCCCCCACCTCGTCTCCCTGCTGCTGTGGTCGATAGTCGGGCGGGTGCACCTCACGGGCACGCCGTTGGCGCTGTCGTTCCTGGTGGCGGGGTGGACGGGGTCGTACGCGCTGGCGGGCGTGGTGGGCGGCGCGCTGACGCTCGGGCTGGGCGTGGCGGGCCCGGTGCGCGGGCGGGCGGCGGACCGGGCGCCCGCGAGCGGTCTGCTGCTGGTCACGGGCGGGCTGTACGGGGTGGGGATCGCGGTGCTCGGCGTGCTGCCGACGGTCCTGCCCAGCGGGGCGTGGCCGGTGGCCGCGCTGGCGGCGTTCCTGACGGGGCTGTGCACGCCGCCGGTGACGCAGCTGACGCGGGCGAGCTACCCGCGGATGGTGAAGGGGCCGGTGCAGCAGGCCGTGTACACGGTCGAGGCGTCGTTGCAGGAGATGATGTACATCGTCGGGCCGATGATGGCGGCGATGCTGGTGGCGTTCGCCAGTCCGCGCACGGCGATCTGGGCGTGCGGGGTGCTGGCGGTGGCGGGCACGCTCGGCTTCCTGTTCGCGCTGCGCCGCGCGGGCCTGGACGAGCCGGTGGCGCGGCCCGAGTCGCACAGCGGCAAGACCCTGCTGGCGGACACGGGCCTGGTGCTGTCGCTGCTGGTGGCGACGACGACGGTGATGACGCTGGTCAGCGTGGACATGGTGATCATCGCGTGGGCCCGCGACCTGGGCAGACCGGCGATGGCGGGCATCCTGACGGCCGTGTGGGGCGTCGGGTCGGTGCTCGGCGGGCTGATCATCGGCGGGCTGCGCGGCGAACCCCGGTTCGCGCTGCGGATCGGGCTGATGGCGGGCGGCGTGGCGGCGCTGATCCCGGTGCTGCCGCCGATCCTGACGCCGTCGTCGCCGTGGCTGATCGGCGCGGTGCTGGCCGTCGGCGGGCTGGCCATCGCCCCCGCCATCGCGGCGAACAACGCCCGCGTCGGCGGTCTCGCGCCGCACGGGCGGCGGGCCGAGGCGTTCGGCTGGATGACGATGGCGACCACCGCGGGCTCCGCGCTCGCGCTGCCGACGGCGGGGTGGCTGCTCGACCACGTCGGGCCCGCGGCGGCGGCCGGGTCGGCGACGGCGGCGGGCCTGGTCGGCACGGTGCTGGCGCTGCGCGTGCCCAAACCCGCGCCCGAGGTCGCCGAGGCCGAGACCAGCGCGTGATGCGAGGATGGGGCCCGTGACGGCGACGATCCTCAATGGCAGGGCCACCCGAGACGCGATCTTCGAAGACCTGCGCGAGCGGGTCGAGGCGCTGGCCGCGCGGGGCGTGACCCCCGGCCTGGCGACCGTGCTGGTCGGCGACGACCCCGGCTCGCACTCGTACGTGAAGGGCAAGCACACGGCGTGCGCGAAGGTCGGCATCACGTCGATCCGCCGCGACCTGCCCGCCGAGACGACGCAGGCCGAGCTGGAAGCCGTCATCGACGAGCTGAACGCGGACCCGGCGTGCACCGCGTACATCGTGCAGCTGCCCCTGCCGAAGCACCTGGACGCGAACGCGATCCTCGGGCGGATCGACCCGGCCAAGGACGGCGACGGCCTGCACCCGACGAACCTGGGCAAGCTGGTGCTGGGCGAGGAGGCTCCCCTGCCCGCGACCCCGCGCGGCGTCGTGGAGCTGCTGCGCCGCTTCGACGTGCCGATCTCCGGCGCGAACGTGACCGTGGTCGGCCGCGGCGTGACCGTGGGCCGCCCGATCGGCCTGCTGCTGACCCGCCGCAGCGAGAACGCGACCGTGACCCTGTGCCACACCGGCACGAAAGACCTGGCCGCCGAGGTGCGCCGGGCCGACATCGTGATCGCGGGCGCGGGCAGCCCCGGCCTCATCACGGCGGACATGATCAAGCCCGGCGCGGCCGTGGTCGACGTCGGCATCACCCGCACCGAGGCGGGCCTCGTCGGCGACGTGCACCCGGACGTGGCCGAGGTCGCCGGGTTCCTGGCCCCCATTCCGGGTGGCGCGGGCCCCATGACCATTGCGATGCTGCTCGCCAACACGGTCGAAGCCGCCGAGCGCTCGCTCCCGACGGCGTAGGGCGGGAGCGGTGGAACTGATGCCGGAGCAGCGCTGGCGGTCGGCGGCGGGTCAGCACCTGCCGTTCGCGCTGGTGCTGGGCGTGACGCTGCTGGGCCTCGTGCGGATCGTGCAGTACCACTGGCGGCAGGGCGTGGTGCTGATCGGCATCGCGCTGCTGCTCGCGGCGCTGCTGCGGGTGCTGGTCACCGACGAGCAGGCGGGCCTGATCGCCATCCGCGGCCGGGGGATCGACGCACTGCTCTACTCCGGACTCGGCATGGCCGTGATCGTGGTGGCGATGACCATCACCGGCGGCCCCTTCAGCAGGTAGGGACATGCGCAAGCTGACGTACTACGTGGCGATGACCCTCGACGGGTTCATCGCGGCCGCCGACGGGTCGTTCGACTTCTTCCCGCTCGAGGGCGACCACATCGAGGCGATCTTCCGGGAGTACCCGGACACCCTGCCGGGTGTTGGGCGGGAGATGCTCGGGATCGACCCGCCGAACGTCAATTTCGACACGGTCCTCATGGGCCGCGCGACCTACGAGGTGCCGGGTGGCGGGCCGAGCCCGTACCCGCACCTGCGGCAGTTCGTGGTGTCGAGCACCCTCACGGGCACGCCGGACGACGTCGAGGTCATCGCCGACGACGTGCTCGGCCGGGTCCGGGCGTTGAAGGCCGAGGACGGGCTGGGGATCTGGCTGTGCGGTGGCGGCAAGCTGGCCGCCGCGCTGCTGCCGGAGATCGACGAGCTGGTGCTCAAGGTCAACCCCATCGTGCTCGGCGCCGGGATCCCGCTGTTCGACGGCGCGTTCCCGGCCGCGCGGTTCGTGCTCGACGGGGCGCGGGTGTTCGAGACCGGCGTGGCGTGGACGACCTACCGGAACAGCGCCGCGTAGCCGTCCAGCAGGCGTTGCAGGCCGAACTCGAACACCTCGTCGAGGTCGAAGTCGAACGGGGTGCCGACGACGCGGGAGAAGGCCGGGAACACCCCGGAGTCGATGGCGGGGCCGAACATGTCGTCGTGGGCGTCCACCCACTGGTCGGCGGACAGGCCCGTGTCGGCCTCGGCCTCCACCTCCGGTTCGATGCTCAGCGCCGTGCCGCGCACGTAGCCGAACAGCGTGATGTGCGCGTGGAACACGACCGCCGGGCCCTGCCCGTGGTCCTCCAGCGCGCGCATCACCCACTCCGCGTGGTGCAGCAGGTTCGGCATCGGCTGCGGGCGGGTCAGCGAGAGCAGCTTGGGCAGCCACGGGTGCGCCCGGTAGGCGGCCCACTGCATCCGCGCCACGAGTTCGAGCTGCGCCCGCCACGTCGGCGGCGGCACGGCGGGCAGCCGGTGCTGGGCGAACACCACGTCCGCCATCAGCAGCGCCAGCTCGTCCCGGCCGCGCACGTGCTTGTAGAGCGACATCGTCGGCACGCCCAGCTCGGTGGCGACCGACCGCATCGACAGCCCGTCGAAACCCTGCTCGTCGGCGATGTCGATGGCCGCGTGCACGACCTGCTCGCGGGTGAGCAGCGCCGTGGCGTCCCGGCGCGGCACCGAACGCCTGCTCGGCGCGGGCGTGGCGACGACCGTGCCGACCCTGGGCACCGCGTGGACCACGCCCTCGTCGCGCAGCGCCGCCACGACCTTCGTGGCCGTCGCGATCGCCACGCCCCACTCGGCGGCGATGCCGCGCACCGACGGGATCCGGCTGCCCGGCGGTAGTTCCCCCGCGGTGATCCGGCGCTTCAGCTCCGCGGCGATCCTGAGGTACGGCGGCTCGGCCACGACTCCCCCTGTACTAGTGCAGATTCCCGGATTTCCCCACGAGAACGGCGTTCCTGCGAACTTGTACATCGTACCCAGCGAGCAACGCGGAGGTTTCGATGAAGGTGCTGATCTCGGGAGCGGGCGTGGCGGGTCCTGTGCTGGCGCACTGGCTGCGGCGCGGCGGATTCGCCCCGACCATCGTGGAGCGGTCGCCCGTGCCGCGCGTCGGCGGGCAGGCGATCGACGTGCGCGGGACCGCGCTCCAGGTCGTGGAGCGGATGGGGGTGCTCGACGACATCCGGGCCGCCGCGACGAAAATGCGCGGGATGTCGTTCGTGGACGACGACGGCGCGGAGCTGTTCCGGTCCGAGGAGGAGACGTTGACCGGCGGGGTCATCGGCAGCCCGGACGTGGAGGTGCTGCGCGACGACCTGAGCGCGATCCTGTTGCGCGGCAACGAGGACTGCATCGTGTACGGCGACCGGATCGTCGCGCTGGACGAGCACGAGCACGGCGTGCGGGTCACGTTCGGCAGCGGGAAGGAGGAGGAGTTCGACCTCGTCGTCGGCGCGGACGGGCTGCACTCGGCGGTGCGGGCGCTGGCGTTCGGCCAGGAGTCCGAGTACCTGCTCCACCTCGGCGCGTACCTGTCGGTGTTCACCACGCCGAACTTCCTCGACCTCGACCACTGGCAGGTGTTCCACCGCACCGAGGGCCGGATGTCCGGCGTCTACAGCGCGCGCGGCAACACCGAGGCCCGGTCGATGCTCGGGTTCGAGTCCGAGCTGCTCGACTTCGACCACCGGGACGTCGCGGGGCAGCAGGACCTGATCGCCGAGCGGTACGAGGGCGTGGGCTGGGAGACCAAGCGGCTGCTGGAGCTGATGCGGGCGGCGCCGGACTTCTACTTCGACTCGATGAGCCAGGTGAAGATGGACCGCTGGCACCGCGGCCGGGTCGCGCTCGTCGGCGACGCCGCCTACTGCGGGTCGCCGCTGTCGGGCCAGAGCACGAGCACGGCGATCGTCGGCGCGTACGTGCTCGCGGCGGAGCTGACGGCCGCGCGCGGCGACCACCGGACGGCGTTCCCGCGCTACCAGGACGTGCTGTGGGACTACGTCGCCCGCAACCAGGCGCTGGCCACGGACACCCCCGGCGAGCCGGCCTCGCACGAGCGGATGGCCGAGGTCGCGAACTCGCTGGACCTGCCGTCGTACTGACCTAGGGTGTGGATCATGCGTCCGCGGCTGCCCCACGACGACCCCGGAACGCCCGACCTGCGCGGCCCCGCCCGCTACCTGTGGTGGCTGGTGCGGGCGCAGCGCGGGCGGGTGTCGGCGGCGGTCGTGGTCAGCACCTCGTGGATGGTGCTGCTGATGCTGCCGTCCCTGGTGATCTCGCGGGCCGTGGACCAAGGGCTGCAACCGGGCGACCAGGGCGCGGTCACGCGGTGGGCAGCGGCACTGGTGGGCATCGGGGCGGTGGCGGCGCTGCTGGGGATGGTGCGCCACCGGCTGATGACGTTCATCCGGATCGACGCGGGCTACCGGACCACGGAACTGGTGCTGCGCCAGGTGACCCGGCTGGGGGCGTCGCTGGCGCGGCGGGTGTCGGCGGGCGAGGTCGTGAGCATCGGCAGCACGGACATCGGGCACATCTCGCGGGTGATGACGATCAGCGGCCCCGGAGCGGGCTCGGTGGTCGCGTTCGTCGTGGTCGGCGGGCTGCTGCTGCGGGTGTCGCCGCTGCTGGCGGCGGTGGTCGTGCTGGGGGTGCCGCTGATGATGGCGGTGCTGGTGCCGCTGCTGAAGCGGTTGCAGGCCAGGGAGACCGGCTATCGGACCGAGCAGGCGGCGGTGACGGCCCGCGCGGGCGACATCGTGGCCGGGCTGCGGGTGCTGTGCGGGATCGGGGGCAAGGACGTGTTCGCCGAGCGGTACCGGACGGCGTCGCGGGCGTTGCGGGGGCAGGGGTACCGGGTCGGCGCGGTGACCAGCTGGATCCAGGGCATGACCATCGGGATGCCCGCGCTGTTCATCGCCGGTGTCACGTGGCTGGCCGCGCGGATGGCCGCGGCGGGCACGATCACCGTCGGCGAGATGATCGCGGTGTACGGGTACGCGGCGGCGCTGATCGTGCCGGTGCTGTTCCTCTTCGAGGGCACCGACGACCTCACCCGCGGGCTGGTCGCCGCGCGGCGGGTGGTGCGGCTGCTGGTGCTGGAGCCCGAGGTCGTCGACGACGGCGAGCGCACGCCCGGCCCGTCCGGGACCGCCGACCTGCGCGACCCCGAGTCCGGGCTGGTGGTGCCCGGCGGGCGGATGCTGGCCGTCGCCGCCGCGCGGCCCGCCGACGCGGTGGCCGTGGTGGACCGGCTCGGCCGGTACGTCGACTCGGCGGCCACGTGGGGCGCGGTGCCGTTGACCGCGATGGCGATCGACGAGGTGCGGCGGCGGATCCTGGTGGCGGACAACGACTCCCACCTGTTCGCCGGGGCGCTGCGGGAGGCCGTGGCGGGCCGGGAGGACCCGTCGGACGAGGCCATCGCCGCGGCGGTGCGGACGGCGGCCGCTGCGGACGCCGTCCCGGACGGGCCGGAGACCGTGGTGCAGGAGCAGGGGCGGACGCTGTCCGGGGGCCAGCGGCAGCGGTTGCGGCTGGTCCGGGCGCTGCTGGCCGACCCGGACGTGCTGCTGCTGGTCGAGCCGACCTCGGCCGTGGACGCGCACACCGAGGCGCTGATCGCGGCCCGCGTGCACGAGGCCCGCGAGGGGCGGACGACCGTGGTGGCGACCACGTCCCCGCTGCTGCTCGACCAGGCCGACGAGGTGGCGTTCCTGGTCGGCGGCGAGGTCGTGGCGACCGGGACGCACACGGACCTGTTGGCGCACAACGGCTACCGCGCGCTGGTGTTCCGGTGACCGGGCGGCTGCCGGTCGCGGGCGCGGCGGCGACGCGGCGGGCGGTGTGGCGGCTGGTCCGCGCCGACGGCCGCGCGATGGCCGTCGTGCTGCTGCTCAACGCGCTGGCCGCGGCGGCGGGGCTGGGCGGGCCGTGGCTGCTGGGCCGGATCGTGAACGAGGTCCGCGACGGCACGTCCGTGTCCACTGTGGACCGGTTGGCGCTGGGCATCGTCGGGTTCGCCGTGGCGCAGGTGCTGCTGGTCCGGTTCGCCCGCTACGCGGGGCACCGGTTCGGCGAGCGGGCGGTGTCGTCGTTGCGGGAGCAGGTGGTCGACCGGGCCCTCGCGCTGCCGACGGCGGTGGTCGAGCGGGCGGGCGCGGGCGACCTGATGACCCGGAGTTCGGCGGACGTCTCCTCCATCGGCCTGACGCTGCGCGACGGCGCTCCCGAGGTGTTCATCTCGTTGGTGCAGTCGGCTTTCCTGTTCGGCGCGGTGTTCTTCCTGCACCCGCTGCTCGGGGTGTGCGCGCTGGTGGCGTCGCCGGTGCTGTGGCTGAGCACCCGCTGGTACCTGCGGCGGGCGCGGGACGCTTACCTGGAGGAGGCGCGGGCCAACGCCGAGCAGGCCGAGCACCTCGCCGCGACCACGACGGGCGCGCGGACCGTGGAGGCGCTGGGGTTGCGGCAGCGTCGGATCGACGGCGGGGACCGGCGGATCGCCGTCGGCTTCGCCGCGAAGGCGCGGACGTTGGCGCTGCGCAACGTGTGGTTCCCGACGCTGGAGTTCGCGCACTCGCTACCGGTGGCGGCGATGCTGGTCGTGGGTGGTTCCCTGCACGGGCACGACGTGGTCAGCCTGGGCGCGGTGATCACCGCGACGCTGTACATGTGGCGGCTGCGGGAGCCGCTCGACACGATGTTCCAGTGGGCCGACCAGGTGCAGACCGGCACGGCCGCGCTGTCCCGCGTCGAGGGCGTCGGCTTGGCCGTCGTGCCCACACCGACCACGACGGCCGTGCCGGTGGACGACCGGCTGGTGGTGTCTGGCGTGCACTACGCCTACCGCGAGGGCCACGACGTGCTGGTGGACGTGGACCTGGCCGTGCGGCCCGGCGAGCGGCTGGCCGTCGTCGGGCCGTCCGGCGCGGGCAAGTCCACGCTCGGCAGGCTGCTCGCGGGCGTCGACGCGCCGCGGCTCGGATCGGTGCTGGTCGGCGGGGTGCCGGTGGCGGAACTGCCCGCCGACGAACTGCGCCGCCGGGTCCTGCTGGTGACGCAGGAGCACCACGTCTTCCTCGGCACGCTGCGGGACAACCTCGCGATGGCCGCGCCGGACGCCGACGACGCCGCGATGCTCGCCGCGCTCGCGACCGTGGACGCGCACTGGGCCGTCGACCTGGACCGCGAACTGGACGACACGGCGCTCGACCCGGCGCAGGCGCAGCAGGTGGCGCTGGCGCGGGTCGTGCTCGCCGACCCGCACACGGTGGTGCTGGACGAGGCGACCGCGCTGCTGGACCCGACGACCGCGCGGCACGCCGAGCGCGCGATGGCGGCGGTGCTGGAAGGCCGCACCGTGATCGCCATCGCGCACCGGCTGCGCACCGCGCACGACGCCGACCGGGTGGCCGTGATCGACGACGGCCGGATCATCGAACTGGGCGGCCACGACGACCTCGTTGCGGCGCAAGGGGTCTACGCGGCGCTGTGGCGGTCGTGGCAGGGCGGTTAGGCCTTGGTGGCGATCACCTGCCTCGCGTCGCGCGGTGGGGCGTCGAGGAGGGTTTCGAGGTCTCCGGGGTGGAGGTCGAGCCTGCCCGCGAGGACGTTGGCGGACAGCGACACCCCGTGGCCGACCTGGAAGCGCGGGCCGGGCGCTTCCCACGCGGCGGCCAGCGGCAGGGGTCGGTAGGTGATCGGCCTGTCGAGGGTGGTGGTGAGCAGGTCGGCGACGTCCTGCCCGCCGAACGCCTCCACGCCCTCCAGCTCGTAGGTCCGCCCGGCGTGGGCGGCGCTGTCGAGCGCGACCTTCGCGGCGACGTCGGCCAGGTCCTCCCTGGCGACGACGGCCATCCTGCCGTCGCCCCACGGGGCCGCGAACACGCCGGACTCCGCGGCGGCGGGGACCATCGACGCCGGGATCTCGGCGTACAAGCCGTTGCGCAGCACCGTGACGGCGAACGGGGCCGCCGCGAGCCGGGCCTCGGTCCACCGGTGCGCCAGCGCGATCGTGAGGCCGTCGCCCGAGCCGACGAGGCTGGTGTAGACGACGTGCCGGACGCCCGCCGCGGTGGCCGCGTCGACGACCGCGCCGTGCCGGGCGAGCACCACGTCGTCATCGGCGAACCCGGCGGACACGAACACCAGGACGTCGACACCCTCGAACCCGTCGACGAGCGTTTCGGGCCGGTCGAAGTCGACGAGCCGCTGCCCGCGGTCGGGCGAACGAGTCCCGGCGACGACGTCGTGACCCGCGAGCCGGTCGAGGATCAAGCCGCCGAGCGCTCCGGAGGAACCGGTCACGAGGATCATCGGACACCCCTACTGTTGGTCATGGGGCCAGCGTGTCCGGCGCGGCCGACCGCCGTAAGGAGGCACTCTGATGTCGGTGGGGCACACCGGGGTAACCCCCCAGCTCGGGCCGTGCGGTGACGACGACTGCGGCATCCGCGACGTGCTCGACCGGCTCGGCGACAAGTGGACCGTGCTGGTGCTGGTGGAGCTCGGCAAGGGCGTGCGGCGGTTCCGCGAACTGGAACGCGCGATCCCCGGCATCTCGCAGCGGATGCTGACCGTGACGACCCGACGACTGTGCCGCGACGGGCTGGTGGAGCGGACGGCGTACGCGACGATCCCGCCACAGGTCGAGTACCGCCTCACCGACCTCGGCCACAGCCTCGCGGCACAGGTGGTCAGCCTGGCCGACTGGTCGAGGTCGCACCGGACCGCTATCGCCGAGGCGCGGGAGCGTTGGGACGCCTCGTAGGCGGCAGTTGGGAAGGGGCTCTGGGCAGCGGTTGGGAAGGAGCCCTGGGCGGCGGCCGGGAGAGGGCTTCTTGGCGGCAGTCGGGAACAAGGTTCTCGACGGCAGTCGCAAAGCGGCTTTCCAGCGGCGGTCGGGAAGGGGCTTCTCGTCGTCGGTCCGGAACAAGGGTTCTCGACGGCAGTCGCAAAGCGGCCCTCCAGCAGCGGTAGGGAAGCGGTTCTACGCGGCGGTTGGAAGAGAGTCCTCGGCGGCGGTTGGAAGAGAGTCCTCGGCGGCAGTCCGGCAGAAGGTTCTCGGCGGCAGTCGGGAAGCGGCTCTCCAGCGGCGGCTGAGAAGGGGCTTCTCGTCGGCGGTCGGGAAGAGGGTCCTTGGCGGCAGTCCGGCAGAAGGTTCTCGGCGGCAGTCCGGAAGCGGCTCTCCAGCAGCGGTCGGGAAGGGGTTCTGGGCGGCGGTTGGGAAGAGGGGCCTCAGCGGCAGTCCGGCAGAAGGTTCTCGGCGGCAGTCGGGAAGCGGTTTTCCGGCGGTGGTTGGGAAGCGGGTTCTAGGCGGCGGCCAGGAAGAGTGCGAACGCGGCTGTCGCGGCGACCGTGCGGACCGTGTCCATCCGCTCCCACCGGCCGATCACCGCGCGCCAGTCGGCGGGCGGGGCGGTCGGGTCCCACTCGGCGACGGTCGCGTTGAGCGGGGCGGTGCCCGCGAACGTGGTCACCGTCCAGACCAGCAGCGCCACCACGGCCGCGCCGCGGAGGACGTGACCGGGGTCGGTGGTCGCCACGACGACGATGCCGGTGAGCAACGCAGGCACGTACGCGCTGGGCACCAGGAACTTCAAGGTCCCGATGAGCCCGATCCGGAGCCGCAGGTGCGGCACGTCGTCGAGCGCGGCGAGCGGGCCCCGGACACCGAAGCGGACCATCAGCTCGAAGCCCGCGAGCAGACCGGTGAAGAACAAGTTGACGAGGACCACGGGAACGCCTTTCTCTCGGTCCCTGAAAAGTTACAGCAGCTAGAAAATTACTGCAACGGTAAATATGCCGCCACTGGACTATGCTGGTCCGATGGCCGCCCGAACCGTGAACTGGACAGCACTGCACAACCCGTCCGAACCTCCCGCCGCGGAAGGCTTGCGGGAGCGCAAGAAGCGCCTCATGCGGCAACAGTTGTCGGACACGGCGACCGAGATGTTCGTGGAGCGGGGCTTCGACGCGGTGCGCGTGGCCGAGGTCGCCGACGCGTGCGGCGTGTCGGAGAAGACCGTCTTCAACTACTTCCCCACCAAGGAATCCCTGGTCCTGGACCTGAACGAGGCCACCATGGCCGCACTGCGCACCGGCCTAGCCAACCCGGCGGTCTCCCCGGTCGACGCGGTCCTGCGGATCCTCGACGCCCAACTCGCGGCGATCATGTCGTGGCTGGCCGACCAGGACGACCTCAAGGAAGCCGTGACGAGGTTCCGCCGCTTCGGCAGCCTGATCCAAACCACCCCATCGCTCCGCGCCCACCAACGCGACCAAACCGACCGACTGATCACCACAGCCACCGAACTACTCGCCACCCGCGCAGGCCAATCCCCAGACGCCCCCGAACCACGCATCACCGCGACCGCCCTACTAGGCCTGTGGCAAATCCAGTTCCAGTCCCTGGCAAGACACCTGGACCCCGGCCGAAGCCCGATCGCACTACGCAAGGCCGTGATCACCGACGTCCACCGCGCCGCCAACCTGCTCGACGCGGGACTACGAACCTTCGGCACGAGCTGAACCACCGAAGCCGCAGACACTCGACGCGAACTGAGCCGGCAGGGCCGTAGACGTTCAGCACGAGCTGAACCAAAGGCCCCGCGATGGTCGTCCCCTCCCCCAACGCCCCGAACCGCGCATCGCCGCGACCGCCCTGTTCGGCCTGTGGCGAAGCCAATTTCACTCCCTCGCCCAGACACCTCGGCCGGAATGCGGAAGGCCGTGTTCACCGACGTCCGCCGCGTCACCACCCTGCTCGGCGCGGGACTGCAGACGTTCGGCGCGAGTTGGACCAGAGGTCCCCCGATGGTCGAGACCCCCCGACGCACACGCTACGACCGGGGTACGACAGTTCTGAGGGGTCGGGGGTCGCTGGAACGGGTGAACTAGCGGAAGTCGCGGGAGCGGGATGGGATGCGTAGGTCCAGGTGTTGTAGGCGGTCGGCGAGGAGGCTGACCACGCCTTCGGCGATTTCCACGGTGCCTCGCACGAGCAGTGCGGGGCTGTTCAGGGCGATGCGGCGGTAGCGGGTCCACAGGCCGGTGGAGCAGACGACGTTGACCATGCCTGTCTCGTCCTCGATGTTGAGGAACGTGATGCCGCCCGCCGTCGCCGGGCGTTGGCGGTGGGTGACCGCTCCTCCGATCAGGATCCTGGTGCCGGGGTGGAGGTCGGCCAGGTCCGCGGTGGGGAGGGCGCCCAACGCGGTGAGGCGGGCGCGGACGAACTGGGTGGGGAAGCTGTCCGGGGACAGGCCGGTGGCCCACACGTCGGCTACGGCCACCTCGATCTCGTCCATGCCCGGCAACGCGGGGGCGGTTGTGCCGACCACCGTGCCGGGCAGGCGGTCCGGGCGCATCGTGGCCACGGCGCCCGCCGCCCACAGGGCTTCCCGTCTGGCCACGCCGAAGCACCCGAACGCGCCCGCGGTCGCCAGCGCCTCGACCTGCGGGGTGGTCAGGCGCAGCCGTGCGCCCACGTCGACCAGGTCGCGGAACGGGCCGTGCTTCGCTCGTTCCTCGACCAGGGCCTCGGCGACCGGTTGGCCGATGGTCCGCACCGACGCCAAGCCGATGCGCACGGCCTGTTCGCCGCCCCGGAGTTCGAGGTTCGCGTGCGGGAGGCTCGCGTTGACGTCCGGGCCGAGCACCTCCACGCCGTGCCTGCGGGCGTCGGCGACCAGCGACTGCGGCGAGTAGAACCCCATCGGCTGGGCGCGCAGCAGGGCGGCGCAGAACGCCGCCGGGTAGTAGAGCTTGAACCACGCGCTGACGAACACCAGGTGCGCGAAGCTCAGCGCGTGGCTCTCGGGGAACCCGAAGTTGGCGAACGCCAACAGCTTCGCGTAGATCCGGCCCGCCAGGTCCTCCTCGATGCCGTGGTTCGCGCAGCCCGCGTAGAAGCGGTCGCGCAGCCGTTCCATCCGGTACGTGGACCGCTTGGCGCCCATGGCCCGGCGCAGCTCGTCCGCCTCGGCCGGGGTGAAGTCGGCGACGTCGACGGCGATCTGCATCAGCTGCTCCTGGAACAGCGGCACGCCGTACGTGCGGTCCAGCGCCTTCTTCAGCCGCGGGTGGTCGTGCTCCCACTTCTCCACCCCGTTGCGGCGCCTGATGTACGGGTGCACGGAGCCGCCCTGGATCGGGCCGGGGCGGATCAGCGCGACCTCCACCACCAGGTCGTAGAACGTCCGCGGCTTGAGCCGGGGCAGCGTCGCCATCTGGGCGCGGCTCTCCACCTGGAAGACGCCCACGGAGTCCGCGCGGCACAGCATGTCGTAGACCGCGCTGTCCGCCAGGTCGACGCGGCCCATGTCGACCTCGACGCCGTGGTGCTCGCGGACGAGGTCGATCGCGTAGTGCAGCGCGGACAGCATGCCGAGGCCGAGCAGGTCGAACTTGACCAGGTTGATCGACGCGCAGTCGTCCTTGTCCCACTGGAGGACCGTGCGGTTCGCCATCCTGGCGGGCTCGACCGGGCACACCTCGCTGACCGGCCGGTCGCAGATGACCATGCCGCCGGAGTGGATGCCGAGGTGGCGCGGGAAGTTCTCCAGCTGCGCGGCCAGTTCCACCACCGGCAACGGGATCCCGCTGTCCTTCGTGGTGTCGCGCAACGGTCCCCAGCGGTCGATCTCCCGGCTCCACGCGTCCTGCTGGCCCGGCGAGTGGCCGAGCGCCCGCGCCATGTCGCGGATCGCGGACTTGGCGCGGTAGCTGATCACGTTCGCCACCTGGGCGGCGTGCCTGCGGCCGTACTTGGTGTAGACGTGCTGGATCGCCTCCTCGCGGCGGTCCGACTCGATGTCCAGGTCGATGTCCGGCGGCCCGTCGCGGGCCGGGGCGAGGAAGCGCTCGAACAGCAGCTCGTAGCGCACCGCGTCGACGTTCGTGATGCCGAGCGCGAAGCACACCGCGGAGTTCGCCGCGGAACCCCGGCCCTGGCACAGGATCCCGTTCTTCCGGCAGAACTCGACGATGTCGTGCACGACGAGGAAGTAGCCGGGGAAGCCGAGGTCCTCGATGATCCGCAGCTCGCGCTCGATCTGCTCGAACGCCTTGGGGTTCTCGCCGATCGAGAAGTACCGCCGGGCAGCGCCCTCGCGCGTCAACGTCCGCAGGTGGCTGATCTCGGTCTCGCCGGGGGGCACGGCGAACGGCGGCAGCTTGGGCGCCACCAGCTTCAGGTCGAACACGCACTGCATCCCGAGCACGGCGGACCGGTGCACGGCTCCGGGGTAGCGGGCGAACCGGCGGGCCATCTCCTCGCCGGAGCGCACGCACGCGGCCGCGGCGGGCGGCAGCCACCCGGCCATCTCGTCCAGGCTGCGGCGGGCGCGCACGGCGGCCATCGCCGCGGCGAGCCGGGCCCGTGACTGGGTCGCGTAGTGCACGGCGTTCGTGGCGACGGTGGGCAGGCCGAGGTCGGCCGCCATGCCCGCCAGCAGGTCGTTGCGGGTGCTGTCGGTGGGGAACCCGTGGTCGGTCAGCTCCACGAACACGCGGTCCGAGCTGTACAGCTCGACCAACCTCCGCAGCTGCCCGAACGCCGCCTCGGGACCGTCGCGGTCCAGCGCGCGGCGCACCGCGCCCTTGCGGCAGCCCGTGAGCACGACGCAGTTGTCGCGGGTG
Source organism: Umezawaea sp. NPDC059074 (assembly GCF_042738955.1). Taxonomy (NCBI): domain Bacteria; kingdom Bacillati; phylum Actinomycetota; class Actinomycetes; order Pseudonocardiales; family Pseudonocardiaceae; genus Umezawaea; species Umezawaea sp. NPDC059074. The sequence continues at coordinate 114,857 of NZ_JBHYHC010000008.1, read as the reverse complement.
TCGGCGACCACCTGCTCCAGGTCGTAGACCGGCCGCCCCTTCTCCGCGCCCTCGGCGAGCTGGCCGTTGGTGATCGTCCGGCACAGCTCGTAGTACCCCGACTCGCGGAGGGCGAGCAGCAGCAGGTGCTCGCCCTCCGGGTCCGGGATCCCGTTCTGCGGCTGGGAGAGCCCGACGCTCAGCTCGCTGCCGAACACCGTGCGCACGCCCAGTTCCTTCGCCGCCTCGGCGAACCGCACCACGCCGTACATGCCGTCGTGGTCGGTCAGCGCCACGGCGTCCAAGCCGAGCTGCTGCGCGGCCTCCACCAGTTCCTCCGGGTGGCTCGCGCCGTCCAGGAAGCTGAAGTTGGAGTGCGCGTGCAGCTCCACGTACGGCGTGCGCGACTGGACCATGCCCAGCTCGTTCACCCGCAACGCCTGCTCGGGCGACGCCGCGTACCGCTCGCGGTGGTGCGTCCACGCCGGGCTGTCGCCGCCGTCGCCCTTCTCGTACGGCTTGCCCGACAGCGCGCGCTCCAGGTCGGACCAGCGCACCGGCGGGTTGTTCCAGCCCATCAGAACAGCTCGTCGGGTGCCCGCCTCGGCAGCGGGATCAGCACCGGCGGCGGCGTCCAGCCGAACCACGCCAGGTACGCCGGGGCCTCCCCCGTCGTCTCCTGGTCGATCTCGCCCATCTCGCGCAGCCAGTCCACGATGCCCTGGTAGTCGTCAGCCATCAGTCGTACACCCCTTCCACCGCCCACCGGCCGCCCGTGCGCACCAGCAGGAACGCTTGTTCCGCCCCGTTCTCCCCGACGGTCAGCACCTGGAGGCGCGCCGCCCGGTGGGCCGCCGCCGCGTCCCACCACCGCTCGTCGACCGGCCACGGCCCGGCCCAGCCCCGCACCCGGTGCTCCCGGCCGCCCGCCAGGACCCGGTGCGGCGGCGCGGTCAGCTCGTACCGCCCCGTCACGCCGACGTCCGCGCCCGTCTCGTCCACCAGCGCCGCGGGCACCGGCACGACCGGCACGGTCGCGGGCGACGGCGCGGGCAACCGCGCGGGCCACGGCAGGTCCGGGTCCGCCGCGGGCGTCCGCTCATCGCCCCACGGCACGAACCGCACCCGTTCCGCGGGCCCACGGCCGCCGCCCAGCACCGGCGTCACCACGGCGTTCGGCCCCAGCAGGCCCTGGACGTGCACCAGCGCCCGTGCCGCGCGGTCCGCCACGTCGCCCTGCGCCTGGTCCAGCAGCCCCAGTTGCAGTGCCGCCGCGCCGACGACCTCCTCGGGGTCCAGCCGCAGCACGGCGATCCCCGACGTGAGCCGCGTGGTGGTCAGCCAGCCGTCGAGCTGCCACCGCACGCGGTCCGAGATCCCTTGGGGCGTCAGCGGTTCCGCGCACCGCCACACCCGGCTCAGCTCCTCGTCGTTCTCGGTCGTCGCCCGGATGCCCAGCCGCGTGCACGCCACGCCCTTGCCCACCAGCTCGACGTGCAGCCGCTCGGCCAACCCCTTGGCCACGAACGCCGCCGCGTCGACCCGCTCCACGGGCGGGTCCAGCACCTGCGACACCGAAAGCTCCGGCGGCGGTCGCCTCCGGTCGTGGGCCCGCTCCTCCAGGCCGCGCGCGATCCGGTGCGCGGCAACGGCTTCCGCGCCGAACCGCGACGCCACGTCCCGCTCCGGCACCTCCGCGAACGCGCCCAGCGTCCGCAATCCCAGGCGCCGCAACAGGTCCACCAGCTCGGCCCGCCCCTTCCGGCGTTCCGCGGGCTGGTCCAGTTCGGCGATCCCCAGCGGCGCCAGGAACTCCGCGGACCGCCCCTCCGGCACGACCACCCCGCGGTGGGCCGCCAGCGTGGCCGCGAACAGCCCGTCCGCGACCCCGATCCACACCTCCACGCCGGTGGTCTCGGCGACGTGGTCGATCAGCCGCTCGGCCGCCGCCTCCGCGCCGCCGAAGTACCCCGCGGGTCCTTGCGCGGGCACCGCCACCAGACCCGGCCGCACCACCTCGATCCCCGGCGCCAGGTGTTCAACGGCCACCGCGACCGGCTCGAACCCCCGCGCGTCCCGCTCCGGGTCGTCGTCGAACAGCACCAGCTCGGGGCACCGCGCCTGCGCGCTCCGCTTCCGCTGCCCGCGCCGCACGCCCTCCGCCCTCGCCGTGGCGGAGCAGTGCACGACCTCGTTGCCCACCACCACGGCGGCGGGCACGTGCGCGGGCACACCGGCGGCCGCCACCGCGGCCACCACCGGCCAGTCCTGGCACCACACGGTCAGCGTCCGCACAGCGGCCACCGCGCCTTTCGCCCGCACCACAGCCACACGTCGGCGACGCGGAACCGGATCGGCCGCCGGGTGGCGGTTTCTCGCCTCGGCCCCGGCAACCGGTCCCCGCGCCTGCCGGGCCGCGACCGGACGACCACGCGGTTCGGCCCCGTCACGGCCGCGAACTCGTCCGCCGCCTCGCACGGGTCGCGGTGGTCCGCCAGGTCCGACAACCGGTGCCGCCCCACGGCCTTCAGCCGCGAGACACCGCCCACGACCAGCACGTCCGGCCGGTCGACGCCCTTGCCCGCGCGGCGCACAGCCTCCTCCCCCAGCTCCCAGCCCCGGCTCCTCGGCACGCGGGGAGGACGCGCGACGGCCCGCCGCGCCTCGACGTCGACGCTCATCCGGCCACCGCCGCGACCGGCCGGTCGAGGGGCCGCACCGATCCCACGCCGCCGCCCGCCCCCGGCAGCAGCAACTCGGCACGCACCGGACGTGACGCGGCTCCACGACCGCCCGCGCGCACCTCCACCCGGCGTTCGGCGAGCACGCCGTGCCCGGCGCCGAGTCCGCTCCACGCGCCTTCGCCGTAGCTCAGCTCCACGTCCGCGCCCGGCCACGCGCCGAACGGGACGAGCACCGCTTTCCGCTGGCGGGCCCGTGCCGACAGCCTGCGGGCCGTGTGCGGCGCGACGGGAACGGCCACCGACACCAGGTCGATGCCGTCGAGCAGGGCGGCGACCGTGCGTTCGACCACCGCCGCGTCCGCGCCCGGCCGCGGCACCAGTGCCAGCCGGTGCACGGCGACGCCGAGTTCCGCCGCGGCCAGCACGCCGAGGTGCGGGAGGCCCACGATGGCCGCCCAGCAGCCCTCGGCCGTGGCCGTGGCGATCAGCGCGAGCAGCAACGATGTCGATCCGCGCACCGACACCGTGCTGCCGCGCCGCAAGCCGCCCCACGGGAGCAGACCCGCCAGTTCCCCGCGAACCGGCAGGACTCGCCCCGTGATCTCGGTGGCCGGAGTGGTCAGCCCGCCGGTCGCGTCTACCCCGAGCGCGACCGACATCGCCGTTGCCGACCTGGACACCCAGCCTCCTCCCACCGTCCGTGAGCACCCCTGAACACGGACCGCCGTGGGAAGTCGGCGGCTTCATCGACTCGAACAGGTGTTCGAACGACGCGGTCGATCTTATCGGGTTCGGCCTGCCCGGTGTCAATGCCCGGAGACCGTTCGGGTGAAACGCGTCAGGGCCGCCACCCCGGAGGGTGACGGCCCTGACGCAAGGACGACCTAGTGCGCGAAGTGGCGCGTGCCCGTCAGGTACATCGTGACGCCCGCGGCCTCGGCGGCGGCGATGACCTCGGGGTCGCGGACGGACCCGCCGGGCTGCACGACAGCGCGGACACCGGCCCGCAGCAGCACCTCAAGACCATCCGGGAACGGGAAGAACGCGTCGGAGGCGGCCATCGAGCCCGCCACCCGGTCGCCCGCGCGGGTCACCGCGAGCTGCGCGGCGTCGACCCGGTTGACCTGGCCCATGCCGACGCCGACCGTGGCGCCGTCCTTGGCCAGCAGGATCGCGTTGGACTTGGTCGCGCGGCACGAGCGCCACGCGAACGCCAGGTCCGCCAACTCCTGCTCGGACAGCGGGGTGCCGCAGGCGAGCGTCCACTTGGCCGGGTCGTCGCCCTCGGCGTCGATGACGTCCTTGCCCTGCAACAACAACCCGCCGGACACCGGGCGCATCTCCACGCCCTGCCGCACGGGCGGCTCGGCGACCAGGATGCGCACGTTCTTCTTGCGGGACAGCACGTCGATCGCGCCGTCGGCGTACGACGGGGCGATCACGACCTCGGTGAAGATCTCCGCGACCTGCTCGGCCATGTCCACGGTGACCTCGCGGTTCGCCGCGATGATCCCGCCGAACGCGCTGGTCGGGTCGCACGCGTGCGCCTTGCGGTGGGCCTCGGCGATGGCCGCCGGACCCTCCACGGACGACACGGCGATGCCGCACGGGTTGGCGTGCTTGATGATCGCGACGCACGGCAGCTCGTGGTCCCACGCGGCACGCCAGGCGGCGTCGCCGTCGAGGTAGTTGTTGTACGACATCTCCTTGCCGTGCAACTGCTTCGCCGTCGCGAGCCCCGTGCGGCCGTCGCCCTGCGTGTACAGCGCGGCCTTCTGGTGCGGGTTCTCGCCGTAGCGCAGCACGTTCGAGCGGTTCCAGGTCGCGCCGACCCAGCCGGGGAAGCCGGTGCCCTCGTCGTCCGAGGTGAGCACGGAGCCCATCCACGAGGCGACGGCCACGTCGTAGGACGCGGTGTGCCGGAACGCGCCCAGCGCCAGCAGCTGCCGGTCCGCGAGCGTGAACCCGCCCGCGGCGACCTGCTCCAGCACCCACTCGTAGCGGGTCGGGTCGACCACGACGGCGACGCTGGCGTGGTTCTTCGCCGACGCGCGGACCATCGCGGGCCCGCCGATGTCGATCTGCTCCACGCACTCGTCGACCGACGCGCCGGACGCGACGGTCCGGGCGAACGGGTACAGGTTCACCACGAGCAGGTCGAACGCCTTGATGCCCAGTTCGTCGAGCTGCGCCAGGTGCTCGGGCCGCCGGGTGTCCGCGAGCAACCCCGCGTGCACGCCGGGGTGCAGCGTCTTGACGCGGCCGTCCAGGCTCTCCGGGAACCCGGTGACCTGCTCGACCGGGACGACGGGGATGCCCGCGTCCGCCAGGGTCTTCGCGGTGCCGCCGGTCGACACGATCTCGACTCCGGCCGCGTGCAGGCCGGTGGCCAGTTCCAGCAGCCCCGACTTGTCGGACACCCCGATCAGGGCCCGACGAACCGGTCGCCTCTCGGCAGGAGTGGTCACGGAATGCTCACCTTTCGTCCGGTCACGGTGCAGCCCTCGCGGGCCAGGCGGGCGACCACGTCGACGAGCAGTCGACGCTCCACCACCTTGATGCGCTCGTGCAAGCTTTCGGCGTCGTCGCCGGGGTCGACCGCCACCGCCTCCTGGGCCAGGATCGGCCCGGTGTCCACGCCCGCGTCGACCAGGTGCACGGTCGCGCCGGTGACGTGGACGCCGTAGTCCACCGCGTCGCGCACGGGGTGCGCGCCGGGGAAGGCGGGGAGCAGTGCGGGGTGGGTGTTCAGCATCCGGCCGCCGAAGCGGGCCAGGAAACCGTCACCGATGATCTTCATGAACCCGGCGGAGACCACCAGGTCCGGTTCGTGCTCGGCGACCGCCTTCGTCAGCGCGGTGTCCCACGCGGCGCGGTCGGCGTGGTCCTTCAACTTCACCGAGAACGCGGGGACGCCCGCCTTCTCGGCACGGGTCAGGCCCTCGATGCCGTCGCGGTCGGCGCCGACGGCGACCACCTCGACGGGGTAGCCGGGGTCTCGTGCGGCGTCGAGCAACGCCTGCAGGAGGGTGCCGGAGCCCGAGACGAGCACGACCACCCTCGCGGGCACGGGAAGCCTGAGGGTGTTGGGGTCAACGGCGTTCAGCGTGGTCTCCTGGCGGGCCGGTGCGGGAACGTCAGCCGGGCGAGGACCAGCCATCGCCGCAGCTCAGCCACCAGCGTAGGCGCTGCCTAGTCGGCCTTGCCGGTCAGGGGCGGTTCCGGGGACCCGTCGTCCTCGGGCTCCTCGTCGACAGTGATCTCCGCCTCGTCCTCGTCCTCGGGGTCGAGCTCGGTCACGTCGTCGTCGAGCTCGTCCTCCGCGTCGTCGAGTTCATCGTCCGCGTCTTCGAGTTCGTCGTCGGCGTCGTCGAGCTCGGCCTCGGCGTCCTCGAGTTCGGCGAGCTCGTCGTCGTCCTCCTCCGGGAGTTCGTCGTCCTCGTACTCCTCGAACTCCTCCGCCAGCTCGTCCTCGAGCGCGAGTTCCTCGTCGACGTCCTCGTAGTCGTCGTCCTCGTACTCGTCCTCGGCGTCGTAGTCCTCCTCCGCTTCCTCTTCCTCCACCGGGATCTGCTCGATGGCGGGAGCGGCGGCGGGCGCGACGCGCTTCGGGCGCGGACCGGCGAACCAGGCCACGAACGACCCCGGCAGCACGATCCAGCCCAGCACGAGCACCGCGAGCAGGCCGGCGGGCACGGTGACCGGGTTGAAGACGCCCGCGCCGAGGTTGCCGCCCGCGATCGCGGCCAGCACCAGCGACACGACCGCCACCGTCACACCCGCGACGAACACCGCGCGCAGCCGGGTCGACGGCCGGTCGGACACCTTGCGGCAGTACCAGCCCACCAGGCCGCCGAGGAGCAGCGGCAGCAGGAGCAGGCCGGGCAGGAACCCCACCTGGTGCTCGGGCAGCGCGGCCAGCAGCGGCACGGCGGGCACCGGGCCGCCGGTGAAGCGCGTCGGCGTCATCGACACCGCGCCGATGGAGAAGCCCGAGCCGACCACGTACGACAGCGCGCCGACCACGGCGTTCGGCAGGTAGCCGAGGCACAGCAGGAACAGGCCCAGCCCGACGCCGAACGTGGAGTCCGCGCCCGCGAACAGGTTGCTGGTCGTCGACCAGGAGAACGCCAGGCCGAGCGCCACCAGCAGCGAGCCCAGCCCGCCGAGCACGAACAGGGCCAGCAGGCCCGCCCGCATACCGCGTCGCGCCACCGGGTCGACGCGGTCGATCAGCACCTCGATCAGGCCGCAGCGCTGGGCGACCCCGATCGTGGCGGCGACCCCGGACACGGCGGCGCAGCCGAAGAACGCCACGGCGGGCGTCGCGCGCACCGGGCCGTTGCCCATGAGCAGCGCGATCGTGCCACCGGTGATGGCGTGCGCCCCGGCGATGCAGAACACCACGCCGCGCGCCTGGAGCGGCTCGTACAGCCCGAGCCGGTCCGCCGCGCCCGCCGCGGCGCGACCCGCCAGCAGCATCAGCAGGGCGGTCGGCAGCAGCGGCAGCACGCCCAGTTGGGCCGAGCCCTCGAAGCGCAGCGGCACGTGGTGCGCCACCAGCCAGCCGGGGGCGGCGGCCGTGAGCACACCGGTCGTGGAGAAGGCGGCGTTCGTGGCCGTCGCGGCGATCAGGGCGAGGAGGGCGGCGACGGCGGCGTAGCCGATCACGACGGACCCCGCCGCGGTCATCACCAGGACCCGCACTCGTTCCGAACGGGAGAAGACGGGGGGACGCACGTCGGTTCCGCCGTGCGTCGAGGGTTGCAGCACCGGCACCGTCCCACTCTGTCAGTCGACGTGGGCCGAACGGGTGGCGGCACGCCGAAGGGGGTGGCTTCCGCCACCCCCTTCGGGTTGGTGCGCTACTGCTGCGGCGGCCCGCCGAAGCCACCGGGCGGCGTGCCCGGCGACTGCTGCTGCTGGCCGAACTGGCCGGGCTGCGACAGGTACGTCGTGGGGCCGGGGCCCTGCGCACCGGGCTGCTGCGGCTGGACCGGCGCGCCGAAACCGCCGGTCGGGGGCTGCTGCACCTGCGGCTGCTGCTGGGGCTGCTGGCCGTAGGGCTGCTGTTGCTGCTGGGGCGGGAAACCGCCGGTCTGCGGGTTCCAGCCACCGGGCTGCTGCTGGGCGAACGGGTTCGCGGGCTTGGGCGTCAACTTGAGGATGCCCGCCTCCATCAGGATCGCGCCCACGACCGCCGCGGTCTGCAGCAGCGACACGATGAACAGCACGATCTGCATGCCCTGGATGTCACCGGCGCCCTTGATCATCCCCTGGAGGATGACGAGGGTCGACACGATCGACAACGGCGCGGCCGCGTACAGCAGCCGAGGTGCCTTCGGCAGCACCGACAGACCGGCGAGGACACCGGTCGCGTAGATGTACTCGACAGCGCTGAACAGCGGCACGTCGTCGGCGAAGGCGAGCAGGAACGAGACCAGCGCGAGCCCGGAAGCGACGAGCGGGAGGACGAAGCCCAAGTTCAGGCCCATCGCCGGCTGCGCCGGACCGGGTGCCCCCGGTTGTTGCTGAGGGGCGCCGTACGGGACGGACATGATGAGTTTCCTCCTCCAGCGAGGGACGACGAGCGGCAGCAAAACGCTATCCGATCCGGATGCTCAGACGATGACCGGATCGGATTGGTTCCGCCACTCGAGGGTGTCAGTACATCACGGAACGTGTCGGACCAGGGCCTTCGAGGCCCAATTGGGGGTGAACTGTCCCGAAGTTGTCCACAGGTCCAGCAGTTGTCCACAACCAAGATCCACATCCCGGCCCCCGACACCCACTCCCGGTAGACTGGCTTCGGGGCCGTCCCCCTAGGTGAGGGCGGGGGTTGTTCGGTGTGACGCGCGCGGGCGAGGGAAGAAATCCGCAGGCGGGTCGAAGTCAGCGATCCCTGCGAGCCCCTTCGAACAGCAAGCGACCGGCGCGGTCACCGACGGCCGAACGGGCCTTTCACCAGAACCAGGTCGCGCAGTGCCACCAAGAGCGCGAGCGCCAAGGCCACAACAGGCCTGCGAGTGGGGTGGACTGGTTTGGCGCGGCCGAGGCGGGCCAGTTGTTGTTGGTGCCAGGCGCTGTTGAGGAGGTTGTCCACGTCCCTGATGCCTACGGTTTGCGGGCGGACCGTGCTTGCCTCGGTTGTTCCGTCCAGGAGGTGTTGGGGGAAGTCGGGGTCGTGGGCGATCGGGCGGGCCAGGCCGATGAGGTCCACCGCGCCGCTTTCCAGGGCGTCGATCATGCCCTTCCTGGTGCGGAAGCCGCCGCTGAGCATCAACGGGATGGTCAACTCCTTGGCGAACTGCTCGGCGAAGTCCAGGAAGTACGCCTCGCGCTCCCTCGTCGACGCGCGGCCGGTCACCATCGCGGTGCTCTCGTAGCTGCCGCCGGACACCTCGATCAGGTGCACGCCCTCCGCTTCCAGGGCTTTCGCGACGACCAGGGCGTCGTCGGCGTCGAAGCCGCCGCGTTGGAAGTCCGCCGAGTTGAGCTTCACCGACAGGATGAACGTGTCGGGGGTGGCCGCGCGGACGGCTCGCACCACCTCCAGCAGCAGGCGCATCCGGTTCTCCAGCGGGCCGCCCCACCGGTCCGCGCGCTGGTTGACCAGCGGTGACAGGAACTGGTTCAGCAGGTAGCCGTGTGCGCCGTGCAGTTGCGCGCCCGCGAAACCCGCCGTGGCCGCGACCGCCGCGGCGCGGGCGAAGCGGTCCACGATCGCCGGGATTTCCGCTTCCGCCAGAGCCCGAGGAGGGCGGAACAGGGCCTTTCCGAGTGACAACGGCACGGCGGACGGGGCGACGACGTCCTGCCTGCGGCCGGCGACCGTGACGCCGCGCATGGTCTGGCGGCCCGCGTGCGAGAGCTGCAACAGCAGGCGCACGTCGGTGCCCGCCGTGACCGCCGCCCATCGGCGCAACGCGGGCAGGTGGCGGTCGTCCTCGATCACGACGTTGCGCCTGGCCTCCAGCGCGGAGCCGTCAACCATCACGTTCCCGCTGATCAGCAGGCCCGCGCCGGAGCGGGCCAGGCGGCGGTAGGCCTCGATCAGCTGGGACGTCGGTGCGCCGTGGCGGTCGGCCAGCTGTTCGCTCGTCGCCGCTTTGGCCAGCCGGTTCGGCAGGACGACACCGTTGCCCAGCACCAGTTCGGATCGCAGCACCAGAACCCCTCCCAGAGGAACTATACGGCGTACATGTACTACGTACAGTCCTAGCTGTACGTAGTACAGTTGTCAACGTGACGACCAGGGAACGGCTGGACCGCGACACCGTGGTGACCCACGCGACAGCCTTGGCGGACCGGGAGGGCTTGGACGCCGTCACCATCCGCGGGCTCGCCGCCGACCTCGGCGTCACCGCGATGGCGCTCTACTGGCACTTCAAGAACAAGGACGAGCTGCTCGACGGCGTCACCGAACACCTGTTGAGCACGGTCGACACGCCCGCGGACCACGCCGACTGGCCGGACGGGCTGCACGCCGTCGTCACGGCGATCGTCACGGCGCTGCGGCCCCACGCGGCCCTCGCGCCGCTGGTGCAACGCCGGATCCTCGCCAGCGAGCCGGGGCTGAGGATCGTGGAGCGCTCACTCGGCCTGCTCGCGCGCGGCGGGTTCACGGCGGAGGAGGCGGCCGAGCTGAGCGGCTACCTGCTCAACGCCGCCGTCACGCTCATCACCGCCGAGCCCGGCTCGGACGGCGGCACGGACCCCGAGCAGCGCGACGCGGCGGCCCGCGCCAAGCGCGCGACCCTGCTCACCCTGGCGCCCGGCCGGTACCCGCACGTCATCGCCGCGGCGGACCCGCTCACGTTCTGCGCCAACGGCGACGCCTACTACGCCAGGGGCGTGGACCTGCTCATCGCGGGCGTGCGGGGCCTGCGCCCCTGAAACGCGGCACAGGCCGGACCCCCGTACCGGGGCCCGGCCTGTGCGACAGCGTCACCGGCTGGATCAGCCGATCGACTGCATGATCTCCCGCATGAGGGCGGCGGTCTCGGACGGCGTCTTGCCGACCTTGACGCCCGCGGCCTCGAGGGCTTCCTTCTTCGCCTGGGCGGTGCCCGCGGAGCCGGAGACGATGGCGCCGGCGTGGCCCATGGTCTTGCCCTCGGGGGCGGTGAAGCCCGCCACGTAGCCCACGACGGGCTTGGTGACGTTGTCCTTGATGAACGCCGCGGCGCGCTCTTCGGCGTCGCCGCCGATCTCGCCGATCATGACGATGGCGACGGTCTCCGGGTCGGCCTCGAAGGCCTCCAGGGCGTCGATGTGCGTGGTGCCGATGATCGGGTCGCCGCCGATGCCGATGGCGGTGGAGAAGCCGAAGTCGCGCAGCTCGTACATCATCTGGTAGGTCAGGGTGCCCGACTTGGACACCAGGCCGACCTTGCCCGCACCCGAGATGTTCGCGGGGATGATGCCCGCGTTCGACAGGCCGGGGCTGATGAGGCCGGGGCAGTTCGGGCCGATGATCCGGGTCTTGTTGCCGGTCGCGACGGCGTGCGCCCAGAACTTCGCGGTGTCGTGCACCGGGATGCCCTCGGTGATCACGACGGCGAGGCCGATGCCCGAGTCGATCGCCTCGATGACGGCGTCCTTGGCGAACTTCGGCGGGACGAAGATCACCGTGACGTTCGCGCCGGTCGCCTCGATGGCCTCGGCCACGGTCGCGAAGACCGGGAGCACGGTGCCGTCGAAGTCGACCTTCTCGCCCGCCTTGCGCGGGTTCACGCCGCCGACGATGTTCGTGCCGGACGCCAGCATCCGCTTGGTGTGCTTGGTGCCCTCGGCGCCGGTCATCCCCTGGACGATGACCTTGCTGTCCTTGTTGATGAAGATGGCCATCGGTCAGACCCCCGCTGCTGCGAGCTCGGCGGCCATGTCGGCCGCGTTGTCCATGGTGTCGACGACGGTCACGAGCGGGTGGTTGGCCTCGGCGAGGATCCGCCTGCCTTCCTCCACGTTGTTGCCGTCGAGGCGGACGACGAGCGGCTTGGTCGCCGCGTCGCCGATGATCTCCAGCGCCTGCACGATGCCGTTCGCGACCGCGTCGCAGGCGGTGATGCCGCCGAAGACGTTCACGAAGACGCTGCGCACGTCCGGGTCGTTCAGGATGATGTCGAGGCCGTTCGACATGACCTCGGCGGACGCGCCGCCGCCGATGTCGAGGAAGTTCGCGGGCTTGACGCCCTTGTGCTTCTCACCGGCGTACGCGACGACGTCCAGAGTGGACATGACGAGACCGGCGCCGTTGCCGATGATGCCGACCTGGCCGTCGAGCTTGACGTAGTTGAGGCCCTTGGCCTTCGCCTTCGCCTCGAGCGGGTCCTCGGTCTTCTCGTCGACCAGCGCGGCGTGCTCCGGGTGCCGGAACGCGGCGTTCTCGTCGATGGTGACCTTGCCGTCGAGGGCGACGATCTTGCCTTCGGGGTCGCGCACGAGCGGGTTGACCTCGACCAGCGTGGCGTCCTCGGAGACGAAGGTCTCCCAGAGCTTCACGATGACGTCGGCGACCTGGTCGGCGACCTCGGCCGGGAACTTCGCGGCCGCGACGATCTCCTGGGCCTTCGCCAGGTCGACGCCCTTGATGGCGTCGATGGCGATCTTGGCCAGCGCGTCGGGGTTGGTGGCCGCGACCTCTTCGATCTCCATGCCGCCCTCGACCGACGCCATGGCGAGGAAGGTGCGGTTGGAGCGGTCGAGCAGGAAGGAGAAGTAGTACTCCTCCGCGATGTCGGACGCGGTCGTCACCAGCACGCGGTGGACGATGTGGCCCTTGATGTCCAGACCGAGGATCGCCTCGGCCTTGGCCTCGGCCTCGTCGGGCGTCTCGGCGAGCTTGACGCCACCGGCCTTGCCACGGCCACCCGTCTTGACCTGGGCCTTCACGACCACGGTGGTGCCGTACTGCTCGGCGAGCGCCTTGGCCTCGGCGGGGGTGCTGGCCACATCGCCCGGAAGTACCGGAACGTTGTGGGCGGCGAAGAGATCCTTCGCCTGGTACTCGTACAGGTCCACTCGGGTCTCCTGCGACGTCGGTGTCGGACACCGCGCCCTGGGGGGTGGTCCTCAGAGGTCCGGCGCTCCAGGTGGAACCCAGGGCACGGTTCAGGCGCTCACACGCACCAGGTACCGCCTGGAACGCCGGCTGAACGGAATGAGGACCGGCTGGACGCGGCTGCGCAAGAGATTATCGACCTGCGTGGACCGTCCGCACGCCGTACCCGGTGAGGTCCGTCATAACGGCGGTGAGGTCGATCACGACAACGTGGTCAAACCGACTGGCCGACGTGCTCCGTCACCCAGTCGACGATCTCCGTCGTGGTCGCGCCGGGCGTGAAGATCTTGGCGACGCCCATCTCGGTGAGCTTCGGCATGTCCTCCTCGGGCACGATCCCGCCGCCGAAGACGACCACGTCCTCCGCGCCCTTCTCCTTGAGGAGTTCGATGACCCGCGCGAACAGGGTCATGTGCGCGCCGGAGAGGACGGACAGGCCGACCGCGTCGGCGTCCTCCTGGAGAGCGGTCTCCACCACCTGTTCGGGTGTTTGGTGGAGTCCGGTGTAGACGACCTCCATGCCCGCGTCGCGCAGCGCGCGCGCCACGACCTTGGCACCGCGGTCGTGGCCGTCCAGTCCTGGTTTGGCCACCACCACGCGGATCCGACCACTCATGGCTGTCTCCTCGTTCGTCGTCGCGGGGATCGCCCGCGTCCGCAGAGTAGGCCGGCGGTTCAGCGGCGGGAAGCCGACAGGGCCGCGCCCGCGAGCAGCGCCACCACGGCGGCGGCCGCGAGCCACAGTCCGGGTCCGGGGGCGGCGGCCGTGACGCGGGCCGACGTGAGGGGGTATTCGAGGGCGCGAACGGCCGTCACGAGCGCCGCGCCGAGCAGCAGGGCGGCGGCGCGCTGCGGGCGTGAGCGGAGGGAGAGGCCCGCGGCGGCCAGCACGGCCAGGACGGCGGCCAGCAGGCCGTAGGAGCCGACGCGGAAGTCGAGCAGGCCGACGGAGTGGAAGTCCGGGCCGCGCAGGACCGGGAGGGCGAACGCGCCGAGGGCCAGCAGGGCGCCGATGAGCGTGACAGCCGCCTGCGGGAGCGGGACCTGGGTCTTGGTCGGCTCGACCTCTTCGCGTTCCTCGCGCTCCAGCGAACCGGCGAGCGCGGCAGTGACCGCGGCGGCGATCGCGAAGAGGACGGCCAGGACGGTGAACCACACGCCGCCGCCGGGTTTGACCGAGCCGATCTGGGTGGCGGCGAAGACGGCGTCGAGCGTGCCGCCCGCGGCCAGCGGGAGGGCGGCCAGCGCGACGGTGAACGCCGGGCGGGCCGCGGTCGTGTTGGCGACGAGGGCGGCGGAGAGGAGCGCCACGACGACCAGGGCGGGCCAGAGGAGGCGCTCGGCGTAGCCGACGGGGAGCGGGAGGCCGTCCGGGACGACCAGTTGAGCGCCGAGCACGCCGCCCAGCGCCGAAGCGGCGGCGAGCAGGCCGAGGACGCCCGCGACCCGGTGCAGGCGGCGTTGGCCGGGGAGTTCGACGGCCTTCTGCTCGGCCAGGTCGGTTTCCCGGCCGAGGACGACGGCCAGGACGGCGTGGGCGGCCGCGGCCAGCAGGAGCAGGACGGAGCCGATGGACACGCCCAAGCCGTCGGCGAAGACGCCTGCTGTGAACGGCGGCAGGGCCAAGGCGGCCAGTGCCGCAGCCACCGCGAGGAGACCGCCGCGCCGGTTCTCGGGAGCCGGGTTGCTGGCGGCCAGGACACCGGCGGCGGGGGCGGCCGCGGCGAGCAGCAGGCCGCCGATCATGGCCAGCGCGGGAGCGTCGAAGGGGCCGCCGGTGGGGACCAGCGGGTCGGTCGAGGTGATCGGGGCCGTGAACAGGCCGACCGCGGCCACCGCGCCCGCCGCGACGACCAGACCCAGGAACCGGCGGGGGCTCGACTGGTCGGAGTCGGTGGGTTCCGCCGCCGTGGCCGCCAGGACACCCGCGGCCAGGACGAGCACGTGACCCGCCACGAGGAGCCACAGGCCGGTGCTCGGGGTGAGCGGCGTGAGGCTCGTGGGGCGGAACAGCTCGGGGCGGGTGGTGTAGGTGGTGTCGACGGTGATCTGGAGGTCGACGAGCAGGCGACCGGGGGCGAAGAGACCCGTCACGGCCAGGACACCGGCGGCCACCAACGGGTGGTTCCGCAGGAAGACAGCCGCCAGGACCACCGGGAGGAACGCCAACAGCACGAGGAGGGGCCACGCGGTGAACGCCGGCGCGGTGCCCTCGCTGACCACGCCGGTCAGAGGGCCCGCGGCACCGAGAAGCGCACCGACAAAGGCCAGGCCGAAGGCCACGCGGAGCCGGACCGAAGCCGGAGACGCCGGCTCAACGCCTGCCACGACGAGGTCACGGGTGGTTCGGGTCATCGGCTCGACGCTAGCAAGTCGGGGCGGGAGACGTGAGGGCACGTGGGATGCGTAGGGGGTGGATGGGCTGAATGGGGTAGTGGGGGGAGGTGGCGCGGGGGCGGTGTTTTGCGGGGGCGGCTGGAGGGGTTGCTGGGCGGGTCGGAGGTCCCGCCGGTGGTGGGGCGGGCGGGGGGTCGAGGGGTGTGAGACCCGTGGCGGGGTTCCCGGCCAGCGGATCGAGGTTCGCCCCGCAGTTCAAGGCGGTGATGCCAAGGAGACCGCTGGGGTCCGACTAGTTGCGCGGACCGCAGTAGGCGAGGCGAAGGTTTCACCGGGTCCGAAGCGGCTGGCGGGCGGGATTCGCGCCGCAGCCCATATGGCGGGGCCTGACAAGCGAGCCGAGCGAGAGATGAGGGTTCCTTCTGGCAGCGCGTCATATTCGCCCTGCGGCCCGTAGGGGCCGAAGCGAGGGAATCGGCTGCACGGTCCGGCGCGGGTGGATCAAGGGTTCGCTCCGCAGCTCGCAGCAGGTGGATCGAGGGGTCCCCGCCCGGTAGGGGGTGGAGGTTCGCTCCGCAGGCCGAGGGTTCCCGCTGGCAGCGCGGCAGGCGGCTGGCCGGGGAATGCGGCTCGGTCTGCTGCGGGTGAGGGTTTGCCGATCTGCTCTGCGGAAGGTGGGTTGGGATCGCTTCGCTGTTCACAGCGAGCGGGTCGGCGTTCCCATAGGTGGTCGTTGGGAGGTGGCCTGGGTGGGGGCTGCCGGTGTTCTTCGTTGGTGCGTTCGGGTTCTTGACGTGCGGTGTTGCTCGTTGGGCGGGGCTGGGTGTCGTGGAATACCCGAACTGGTCTCTCGTTTGTGGTCGGGTTGATGACCTACCTTCACCCTTATGGGGAAATTCGGGTTGCGGCGGCTGACGGATGGGCTGTTGCGGCGGGCGGATTCGTCAGTGCACGCGGTGAAGGACATTTCCGGGCAGGCGGTCGGGGCGTTGCGGGCCGTGGCGACCGTGGGCGGGATGCGCGGGGTCGCCGTCGAAGCGGCCTGGTTGGCGGCGCACGCGGTGCTGTACCCGTGGGGCGCCGTCGCGCAGCAGTTGAGGCCCGAGGACCAGTTCCGCCACTACCGGACCGACCTCCTGCCGCCCCGGCAGCGCGGGCTGGTGGTTTCGGCGATGGACGCGGCGGGTACCCCCATCGTGCTCGTCCACGGGATCGGGGACAACAGGTCCGCCTTCGCAGTGCTGTCGGGGGCACTGCGAAGGCGTGGCTTCGGGGTCGTGCACGCGGTCAACTACAGCGTTCTCACCGCTCTGACCGGGGACGTCAGGCGGTCGGCCGCCCTGCTGGGCGAGCACATCGAGCGGATCTGCGAGCAGACCGGGGCGGAACGGGTGCACGTCGTCGGGCACTCGCTCGGCGGGTTGATCGCGCGGTACTACGTGCAGCGGCTGCACGGGGACGCGCGGGTGCGCACGTTGGTCACCTTGGGCACGCCTCATGGCGGGACGTTGGCCGCCTACCTGCTGCCGACTCCCCTCACCCGGCAGCTCCGGCCGGGGTCGGACCTCCTCGTGGAACTGGCCGAGACCGGTCGGCCTTGCCGGACCCGGTTCGTCGTCGTGTGGAGCGAGATGGACCAGGTGATCGTCCCGCAGCGCAACGCACGGCTCTCGCACCCAGGGTTGCTCGTTGAAGAGCACCAGATACGTGATTCAGGTCACCTGTCACTGCCCGTTGACACGCGCACTCTGCACACGGTGGTCGCAGCCATCATCCGATCGGATGACAGTGCGCCTCAGCGCATCACGCCTGGACGTGAGGGGTTTTCCTCTTCCGCCGTGACGGAGCGTCACGGCTCATGCTCGTAACCTTTTCGCTAACCGCTATTCGGTAGACATCGGCGGTGGGGATTGCCCCCTGACGTCCGACCCCGTTATGTTCCCCCGGTCCGTTGTCACGGTCTGGTCACATGCAAGGACACGGAGTCGGAACCCCGACCGACTCTCCGGGATCCCCCGCCCGGGTCCGACTGGACTCCCCGGAACACGGAAGGCCCGGCTTTGTCTCAACACCGCTCCCCCGGCGGCCAAGCAGGTACCGATGTGCTCGACGAGGCGGTCTCCCGTGCCTCGACCCGAGTGGTGAGCACTCACCGCCTGCCGCCGCCTCCGTCCGCGCTGCGCGGACGGATCGTCGTCGCCGCTGTCGCGGTCGGCGCGTTCGCCGCCGCTGGTGCAGGTCAGACGCTTCAGGCAGTCGGTTCCGACACCTCCGCGTCGGACGAGGTGACGCCGCTGGCCAACGCCAGCGAGGGCGCAGCCGCGTTCGGCATCGGCGGCACCGCCCCCGCCGCGGCCCCCAAGGTCCTCCCCGTCGCGAAGCTGGTCGACCCGTCGGCCGAGGTCAGCAAGCTCGCCAAGAGCCAGCAGATCACCGAGAAGCGCGAAGCCGACGAGATCGAGGCCAAGCGGCCCAAGGTCGTCCGCCCCGCCCCCGGCATCTTCACCTCGGGATACGGCGGCCGCTGGGGCGAGATGCACTACGGCATCGACATCGCGGGCCCGATCGGCGACCCGATCTACGCCGCCGCCGATGGTGTCGTGATCGAGGCCGGTCCGGCAAGCGGTTTTGGCCTGTGGGTCCGGATCGAGCACGCCGACGGCACCGTCACGGTCTACGGCCACATGAACACGTTCTCCGTGCAGAAGGGCCAGAAGGTCACCGCGGGCGAGAAGATCGCCGAAGTCGGCAACCGCGGCTTCTCCACGGGCCCGCACCTGCACTTCGAGGTGTGGAACGCGAGCGGCATGAAGATCAACCCGCTGCCCTGGCTGAACGAGCGCGGCGTCACCCTCTAGTCCCGCTGCCGCTCCGCCGTGCCACGCGCGCGGCGGAGCCGTGTCACCTCTGCCTGAAGCGACGGCGCTCCCACGGGAGCCGGTGCACGAAGTAGGCGCACGCCACCCGCCAGACCGAGCACATGCGGCGCCCCCTGCCGCACGCCCGGCAGTCGCCGTCGAGGTTGTGGAGCCCCAGGAGGGCTCGCCAGGCGGCGGCCAGCCTGCGGGCCTCGAAGGCGGTAGTCCGCGACTCCTCCAGCGCCGCCAGGCGGTCGACAGCCTCGAGATAGCCGACCACGCGCTCGCGCAACAACCGCGCCAAGACCTCGTCCACACCGAGCACCCCCACTTCCGGGCTCCCCGGCCCGTGTTCGTCGTGGGGTCATACAAGCGCACAGCACCGACAATTTTCGGTGACACCCGCTCTGAGCTGCGGGAAAAGGCCGGGTCGCGTGACGCGACCCGGCCGGACCCCCGGTTGAACCTTCTCCCCTGCGCCGCCCCCGAGCGGCATCCCCCGGTCCTCCACGGCTCCCCCTGGCTCCCCGCCCCGAGCGAAGAGACCAGACCGCTTCCGACAACCACTAAGACGCGCAGGCGGCGTACAGGTTGCACGGAATTTTCGACGAGTCCCGACGCCCCAGCGCGGGGGTGCCGCTGGGGCGTCGGGCGAGTGGCTTCGGCCGCGACCGGGGACGGGCTCGGCGTCCGCCACTCCGCCGGATGACTCCGGTTGTCGAAGGTGGAGACAATGGACAACACGAGTGGGGAGTGGGTTTGGTTCATGATTCTTTTGGGGTTTTGGGGAAAGGGATGGTCAGGGTGGGGAAATAGGGGGTGGCCATGTGAGATGAATTGGTGGATGCGGAGAGTGACGGTGGGTGGGGTGGGCACGGGGTCGGAAGTCGTTGGCGGGCAACGAGGTGACGGGGCGGGAAAGGGAACTGGTGCGCATCGGAAATCGGGGGTCGCCCGGTTGTGAGAACCCCCCGACGCAGACGTTACGGGTGGGGTACGACAGTTTTTGGGTGAACGGGTGGGGGCGGGGTGAACGGTCCGTTCGTATGGGGGTTGGGGTGAGTCGGAGAGAGAATTGGGGGATTTGGGTGAGTTAGGGCGGGAGGTTTGGGGGGTTCTGTTCGAGGTGTCCAGATGGGGGCGGTGGGTGAGGCGAGGAGGAGCGGTGGGAGGCGCGCGGCTGAGAGACGCGGGGCTCGCCGCTGGGAGGGCAGCGGATGAAGGCCCGCGGCCGGGGACGCCCACAGCGGGAGGAAGTGCTCGTGGTGAAGGACTCGTGGCAGAGAGGGTTCGCTGCGGGGAGGGTGGCTGCGGCTGAAGGTTCGTGGCAGGGAACGCCCGCGGCGGGAGGAAGTACTCGCGGCAGAGGGGTCGCGGCAGGTGGTGGCGAGTGAGAGAACTCGAAGCCCGCGAAAGCTCGTAGCAGGGCGAAGGCTCGCTGGCGGGATGAGTGGCGCTGGCCGGGACCCGTTGGGGCGGGGTCACCGACGGGCCAGGAGACCGCCTGGAAGGGGTGGAAAAGAGAACGCCGCCGCGGTGCTCGGAAGCAGGGCGGCGGCGTTCTGGGAGTGGGTTAGAGCTTGGTGATGGGGACTCCGCCGATGAGCATCAGGCGGACTGTGCCCGCGCCGCCGAAGTCGATCGTGGCTGTTGCCCTGGGGCCTGAGCCGTCCACCGCGATGACCCGGCCCAGGCCGTACTTGTCGTGGGTGACTCGGTCGCCCACGTCGAGGGTGATGGCGGGGGCCTCGTTCCAGCCCTTGAACTGGGAGGTGCGCATGCCCCTCGCCGCCAAGCCCGCCTGTGCCGAGTCGCCGCCGCCTCGACGCCACGTGGTGGCCGCCGTGGGGGCTGAGCGTTCCGGTTCCACGCGGCGCCAGTCGAGGAGATCGGCTGGGATCTCGTCGAGGAAGCGGGAGGCCGGGTTGGCGGACGGCTGGCCCCACGCGGAGCGGACCAGGGCGCGGGAGAGGTAGAGGCGTTGCTGGGCCCTGGTGATGCCGACGTACGCCAAGCGGCGTTCCTCGGCCAACTCCTGGGGGTCTCCCAAGGCGCGCATGTGGGGGAAGATGCCGTCTTCCCACCCCGTGCTGAAGACGACCGGGTACTCCAGGCCCTTCGCGGTGTGGAGGGTCATCAACGTGACCATGCCGTCGGAGTCCGCGTCGGGGATGGAGTCGGCGTCCGCCACCAAGGAGACGCGTTCGAGGAACGCCGCCAGGGAGCTTTCGGTGGGGAGGCCCTCGTCCTCGGCGGGGATGTCGACCGCTTCCACCGCTTCCGCCTCGGCGGAGACGGGGGTGGGGATGGCGGACAGGTCGCCGAACTCGCGGGCCACGGTGACCAGCTCGTTCAGGTTCTCCACGCGGGTGTGGTCCTGCGGGTCCTCGCTGGCCTCCAGCTCCGCGCGGTACGCCGTCTTCTCCAGCACCGCCTCGAGGATGTCGGCCACGTCGTCGCCGCGTTCCACGAGCTTGCCCAGCTCGTCCATCAGGTCCATGAACCCGGCGATGGACCGCTGGGACCGGGGGTTGAGGAACGCGACCTTGCCCGCCACCGCGTCGCGGAGGGCGGCGTGGAAGCTCATGCGGTACTTCTCGGCGTGGTTGGAGACGCACACCTCGGCGCGGTCGCCGATGCCCCGCTTGGGGACGTTCATGATGCGGCGCACGGACACCGTGTCGTCCGGGTTCGCCAACGCGCGCAGGTAGGCGAGGGCGTCGCGGACCTCGCGGCGCTCGTAGAAGCGGACGCCGCCGACGACCCGGTACGGCAGGCCGAGGCGGATGAAGATCTCCTCGAACACGCGCGACTGGTTGTTCGTGCGGTAGAAGACCGCGATCTCGCCGTTGGTGGCGTCGCCGCCGTCGACGAGCTTGTCGATCTCGCTCGCGACGAACGCGGCCTCGTCGTGCTCGTTGTCGGCGACGTAGCCGACGATCTTCTCGCCCTCGCCGAGGTCGCTCCACAGGCGCTTGTCGCGGCGGTCCGGGTTGCGGGAGATCACGGCGTTCGCGGCGGTCAGGATGTTCTGCGTGGAGCGGTAGTTCTGCTCCAGCAGGATCGTCGTGGCCTGCGGGTAGTCGCGCTCGAACTCCACGATGTTGCGGATCGTCGCGCCGCGGAAGGCGTAGATCGACTGGTCCGCGTCGCCGACGACGCACAGCTCGCCGGGCGGGACGTCGTCCGCGCCGGTGCCGACGAACTCGCGCACCAACGTGTACTGGGCGTGGTTCGTGTCCTGGTACTCGTCGACGAGGACGTGCCGGAAGCGCCGCCGGTAGTGCTCGGCGACGGCCGGGAAGTTCTGGAGCAGCTCGACCGTGCGCATGATCAGGTCGTCGAAGTCCATGGAGTTCGACTCGCCGAGCCTGCGCTGGTAGGAGGTGTAGACCTCGGCGACCCGGCGTTCCAGGTCGTTCGCGGCCTGCGCGGTCGCGGTCTCCGCGTCGACCAGCTCGTTCTTGAGGTTCGAGATGTGGATCGCGAGCGTCCGCGCGGGGTAGCGCTTCGGGTCGAGGTCCAGGTCCCTGGCCACGAGCGTGATCAGGCGGCGCGAGTCGTCCGAGTCGTAGATCGAGAAGTTGGACGACATGCCCAGCGTCTTGGCTTCGCGGCGCAGCACGCGCACGCACATCGAGTGGAACGTCGACACCCACATGGATCGTGCGCGGGGGCCGACCAGGTCGGCTACGCGTTCCTTCATCTCGGCCGCGGCCTTGTTGGTGAAGGTGATCGCCATGATCTCGCCGGGGTGCACCCGGCGTTCGGCGAGCAGGTACGCGATGCGGCGGGCGAGGACCCGCGTTTTACCGGAGCCCGCACCCGCTACGACCAACAAGGGCGAGCCGGTGTGCTCCACCGCCCGCCGCTGGGCGGGGTTCAGGTCGTCGAGCAACCTGGACGGCCGAGGGGACGGGGGACTCGCGGGCAAGTCGAACAAGGCGCTCATCGTGGGGCCACGTTACCCGCCCCGCCACACGAGCGGTTCCGCTCACCGCCGTGGCGGCGAGCGGAACCGGTTTCAGTTCGTGTCGAACGTGAAGGGCACACCCACGTGGGACTCGACGCTGCCCACTCCTCGCAGGTAGGCGTCGATCGTGTCCTGCATCATCGTGTTGGCCCGCGCCGTCAGGGTGAGGTCGGGCCAGAACCCGCCCGGCTCGACCGCGGTCGAGTTGGTGCACTCGACCCCGCCCGCGACCGTGGCGCAGACCCAGCTCTCACCGGCCGAGGACACGAGGTCCATCGACTCGGGCCACGACACGAAGACCGTGGCCGCGTCCGACTTGCCGTCGTTCGCGGCCCCGGCCTTCACCGAGAACTCGAACGCCGTCCCGTGCATGTACCACCCGTCTTCACCGAAGTCCTTCACCCCGCGGCCCGCCGCCAGCTCCACGGAACCCTGGCTGGCCTTGGCGGGGGCGGAAGCCTGTCGCTGCACCTGCTCGCCCGAGGACGAACCGATCGCGACTGTCGCCGAGCCGACGGCGAGGGCCAGCACAGCGCCCACACCGACCAACCCGGCGACGATCCTGTTCTTCCGCATGGGAATCACCTTCGCCCGTTTCGTGCCGATCTCCCACGATCGCACATTCCACGTCACACGGTCGGGTGAAGAACCTGCTCAGAAGGGTGTTTCGGTCAGAGGCTCGTGTCGATGCTGACCGTGACGCCCCGCCGCTGGTAGTTCACCGACTTCTCGCGAACCGACGCGTTCAACGGGTAGTCGCCGTACGCGTTCGACCGCCCCTCGATGACCAGGCTCGGCAGCTTCAGGCCCGGACGCTCCAGCTCCGGGTGCGTCGCCTCGACGTCGGTGTCGTCGACCTCGTCGACCTTCCACTTCTCGCCGTTGACCGAGAGGATCTTGAAGCCCTTGGGCACCGCGAGCCGCACGGTCCGCTTGCGGCCCTGCGACCTGGCCCCCAGCGTCATCGCGAACTCGAACGTGCCCCCGTGGACGTACCAGAAGTTCTCGCTCAGCTTCTTGGCGCCCTTGCCGGGCTCCAGCGTCACTCCAGGGAGATCCGTCGGCTGCTGCGCGGTCTGCGCGTTCGCGTCACCGGCGGTCCTGACCGCCGTCCCCACCAAGGCCGCTGCCGCGGCCACCCCGAACACAGTGCGCCTGCTCACCATCGAATCAGCCATGTCGCCACCCTCTGTGTTGTTACACCCCTTGGAAGCCTGATCGATCAGCAGGCCGAGGACGTTTCACCCACGCCGGACAAGATGACGGATCGTGACCAAAACCGCCTGTTCAACGGGAGTGGACCGCCTGTTGACCGCCGGAATCCCGACGGCCAACAGGCGGATCGGATCTACTCCGGCCGCACGCGCCGATGCGGAACGGGACGCCCGCGTGCGCGTCGCCGTTGGTGGACTCCGCGTAGACGTCCACGGAGTCCCGCATGTAACCGATGGTGGTGCTGCCGTCGATCGTCAACGTCGGCCAGGTCTCGCCGGGCACCACGAGGTCGTCGATCTCGCACTGGAGACCGCCTTCGACGGCCCAGCAGTCCCAGCGCTCACCGCTCCCGCGGACGGTGAACGGCACGGAGACGAACACCGACAGGCCGTCGTCGTTCTGGTCGCCGATGTCGGTCACGTCCACGGTGAACCGCATGGACCGCCTGGCGAAGCCCCGCCAGCCGTCCGCGCTGGAACTGATGGAGCTCTTGGGCGTCAGCACGATGTCGATGCCGTTGGACTCGTCCGCGCTGGCGGCGGGCACCACCAGGAAAGCGGCCCCCACCGCGAGTGCCGTGGCCATGGAAATTCGGCGCAGCATGAACAACCCCCCTATTCGACGCGGGTCCCCCTCGAACCCGCCTCTCCTAGACGTTAGGGGTTCGCCGGAGGTTGCGCCGGATCACTGACCGGGCGACGCGTACCAGAGCGGCACGCCGGTGTGGGCGTCGCCGGTCGACGAGCTGCCGTAGGCGTCGAGGGTGTCGTCGGGGACCCAGCCGTAGTTCTGCTCGGTCTCGACGTGCAGGGTCGGCCACGCCTCGTTGTGGACCACGGTGTCCTGGTTGAGGCACTGGATGCCGCCCTCGACGTCCCAGCAGTCCCAGTCGTCGCCCTCGTAGCCGACGACGTGCAGCCTCGTGGAGATGAACAGGTTCAGGTCGTCGTCCAGCGCGTAGCCGGTGTTGGTGACGACCACGTCGAAGTTGGACGTGGTGAAGAAGGCCGCGTGCCACACGCCCTCCAGGTCGTAGTTGGGCTCGTCGTACACCGTCATCCCCTGGCCGGGGATGAGGTCGATGGACATCAGGTGGTCCGATTCATCGGCGCTGGCGACACCGGTCGTCAGAACGCCTGTGCACACCGCGAGAACGCATGCCAAAGCACTACGTCGAAACATGTGAATACCCCAGTCCTTCGGTTCCGAAGAAACGTCGAAGACAGCCTCACCTGCGAGAATGAGGCTTTGCGAATTGGTTCCCCTCGAACCAACACCACCCAAGACGCCCGCAGCGCGAATGGGTTGCGCGGATCGGGAAAAGAATTTCGACGCGGAATTCCAGGGGTGAAAAGGGCGGACTCCCCCGAACCTCTACGCCCGAGGAGGGCTGTCGGTTGCCTCCGTCACGACCGGGATCCGGACTGGCAGGAGCGGGCCGCGGTGTGGCACAGTGGTGGCGTGCTGACGACTCACTTCGAGTTTTACTACGGGATCCGGACTCCGGCTCCCGTGGTCGCCTAGCGCGCAGAGCAACCACTGAAGCCCCGGAGTCCTCGGACGCCGGGGCTTTCGTCGCTCCGGGGCCCAGGACTCACGCAGAGTTCGAGAGGTCACACCCCATGAGCACCACCGAAACGCCCGCCGTCGCCGCTCCGGCCGCCCCCGCCGCCGACATCGACGAGTTGCGCCAGGAGATCGACCTCCTGGACAAGGAGCTGCTGCGGCTCGTGAAGAGGCGCGCGGAAGTCTCGAAGATCATCGGCGCGGCGCGCATGGCCGCAGGCGGGACGCGGATCGTGCACAACCGCGAGATCGACGTGCTGAACCGCTACAAGGAACTCGGGCCCGACGGCAAGGACCTGGCGATGATCCTGCTCAAGCTGGGTCGCGGCGCGATGGGGCGCTGAGGAACAGACGCCAGGCGGCTTCGGAGACGGTGAGGATCGGGCCTGCGGGGTTCTTGGAGTCCCGCACGGCCACGGTCCGACCGAAAGACACCTCGACGCAATTGCCCTCGCCGTTCTCGCTGCTGTAGCTGCTCTTACGCCAGGTCCCCATGGTGGCCGTCTCCCGGTCGGTCGTACTCGCTCGCGAGCTTCACGAGCCACGACCGGGATTGTCCTCCATCCAAAGCTGCGCGATCCAACTCCTTCAGCACGACTCGGTGGGCCTCCACGACGGCGGTCTCGTCCAGGAAGAGGCTGGCACCGGGCATTTCTGTGTACACAACCGGGAGTTGCAAGGCGTCGATGCTGTCCAGCAGGGCGAAGGCACCGGTGCCGATGCCGGTGAAGGGCCCCCGCGAGGTGGGGATGACTCGGATCGACACACCATGCGAGTTGGCCATGAAGGCCAGGTGCATGAGCTGGTCGTTCATCACCCGGTCGCCACCGACGGGGAGCCTCAGGGCGAACTCGTGGATGTAGAAGGTGCAGTAGGGCTGCCTCGGCCGGTTGAACAGGCATTGGCGGCTCAGCCGGGCCTGGACCAAACCCGGAAGTCGGTCAGCGGGCACTCGACCGGACTCCATGAGGGCACTCGCGTAGCCCCTGGTCTGCAACAGCCCCGGCACGACGGTGAGTTCGAGGTTGTGGATGGTGCGGGCGGTGGTTTCGTGACGGACCAGGGTGTGCAACTGGTCGGACAGCCGGATGCCGTGGGGTTGGACCACGAAGCCGTCTTCGCACTGGCGGAGCATGGTGAGGAGCTGGTCCAGGACTTGCTTGGGGTGGCCGAGCGTCGTGACGTACTGGGTGATGTCGACTTCGCTCGTGCGGTACTTGCCGTTCTCGATGCGGTTGAGCCTGCTGTTCTCCCAGCCGAGCTTGCGGGCGAACTCCATGCCGCTGTACCCGGCCGCCTTGCGGAGGCCGATCAGCTCGTCACCCACGGAGCGGGTGCGCATCGAGGACGGGATGTTGACCATCTCGTGAAAGTAGCGCGGAATCCCGCCCCCGTGAACTCCCTCCACCCCAAAGAAGCACTGGTCAGGAGGGGTTTGGACGGCTTCCAACGAAAGCCTTCCAATAGGGCGAATGGGTGAGTTTGACCTTGTCCAGGTCGGTTGTCGTGCATTGGGAATCGTCGGGGATGTAGGCGAGGGGATCGTCGAGGAGGGGTTCCGGGAGTTGGAGGAGTCCCTCGATCAGGGTGTGGAGGCAGAGGGCCGAGTAACCCCTGAGGTATCCACCCTCTTGGGTGATGACCGTGGGGAGGTTGAGGGCCGCCACGCGTTTGCCGATCTGGCGGTAGCCGTCGGCGGTGAGGTTGTGGCGGCCGTTGGGGTCGAAGGCGGAGCCGTCGAAGCCCGAGGCGCAGACGAGCAGGTCGGGGGCGAACTCGTGGAGCGCCGGGAAGGCGATCTCGTCGAGGGCGCGCAGGTAGGCCGTGTCGCCTGCGCCTAGGGACAGTTCGATGTTGATGTTGCGGCCGTCCTTGCCGACCTCGTCGGGGGCACCGGTCTGGGGGTGGTTCGTGCCCCAGGGGCCGTGGCGCATGTGCATGGACACCGTGAGGACGTCCGGTTGGTCGGTGAAGACCTCCTGGGTGCCGTTGCCGTGGTGGACGTCCCAGTCGAGGACCGCGACCCTGAGGCCGTCGCGGCGGGCGGTCTCGGCGACCAGGGCGGCGTTGTTGACGAGGCAGTAGCCGTCGGCCATCGTCGGCTGGGCGTGGTGGCCTGGGGGTCTGACCAGGGCGTACGCGATGGGGGTCCCGGCGCGGACCGAGGCCAGGGCCTCCAGGGCGGTGCCGGCCGCGGCGCAGACGGCGTCCCACGAGCCTGGGCCCACGACGGTGTTGACCTCCAGGGTCACCCGGTCGGGGCCTTCGCAAGCCTGCTGGAGGAAGTCCAGGTAGGCGGGGGTGTGGACGCGTTCCAACTCCTCGCGGGTGGCGAACCTGCCGGTGCGCCACGTGAGGTGCTCGGCCACGGGCCCGTGCTGGAGGGCGTGCCGGAAGGTGCGCAGGCGGGCGGCGTTCTCGGGGTGCGGCTCGGGGACGTCGAGCCACGGCCAGTCGCCGGGCAGCTCCCACAGGCCCTCGCCCGCGTCGTGCGCCAGGCACGCGTCGTGCCAGAAGATCTCCACCCGCACCGGGATATCAGGGGGATCACCGATGGTCCAGCGGATATCGCGAGGCACACTGGACACATGGGAACAGTCATCGGCCTCATCGCAGGCATCATCGCCATCGTCGGGGTGCTGGCCGCCCTGGCCCACGACGGCTACCTCGCCATGCTCGGGTCGGCCGCCAAGAACAAAGCCGCGTCGGGAGCGCCGATCGCGCAGTACGTCCGCAGCCGGTACACGGTGGCGGGCGTGACGACCGTGGCCGCGCTGATCGGGTTGCTGATCACGACGGGCGACAGCACGGCGTCGGACATCATCGGCGCGCTGATCGCGGGCGGCAGCGGCTTGGCCGCGACGAGCGCGTTGCAGAGCAGCCGCAAGCGCCTGAACAGCGGCGGATGACCTAAGCCGGCCGACAAGTCCAGCAAGTTCACACTTACGGGTGTCACCCGCCGTCACATGGTGGCCCCGTACAGCTACCACCCGAACCTGCACCTACCCTCAGGTAGGTGCGGGTGCTCGTCGGCACCTGAGTTCGGCCACGACCCCGCACCGCGCTAGGGCGGGAGGGGTCTGGACAGCATGGACGACGGGGACGGCACACCGGGTTCGGGCAAGCACCGGCTGCACGAGCGGGCGACCGGGTGGCCACCCGTCGCGGGCGAACTGGACCCCGGTCCGCCCGCACACGCCCGCGCCACGGTCGCCCCACCCGGAACCCTGGTGCCCGGCCGCGTGCCCACCCAACGCGACCTCCGCGCCCCCGATCCCGCAGATCAGGGATCCGCCGACCCGCAAGGGCCTCCGCCCA
Source organism: Umezawaea sp. NPDC059074 (assembly GCF_042738955.1). Taxonomy (NCBI): domain Bacteria; kingdom Bacillati; phylum Actinomycetota; class Actinomycetes; order Pseudonocardiales; family Pseudonocardiaceae; genus Umezawaea; species Umezawaea sp. NPDC059074. The sequence goes on along the minus strand of NZ_JBHYHC010000008.1, from coordinate 86,864 downwards.
CGCAGAGGTCCGCGGCAGGCACCACCGCAGACATCACCGCAGGCACCTCCAGCACCACTGCGGGCACCGCTCCGCGCGCGACCGGCCAGGACTCCCGCACTTCGGGACCTCCCGGCTCGCACACCCCCGCTACAGGTGCCGCACGCGCTAGTGGCACCTCCGCGGGCAGCGCCACCGCCGCGGGCACCTCCAGCACCTACCCACGCGCGACCGACCCGCACTCCCGCGCTCCGGGCACGCCCGGCACCGACCCCCGCGCCCCGAGGACTTCCGGCCCGGAGCGCCGCGCCCCAGGTGCCCCAGACTCCGACCCCCACGCGCCCACGGCCAACCCGGCAGGCACCGCCACCGCCGCCAAAATCGCAGGCGGGGCGGGTACTGCCACACAAGCAGGCACCGCAAGGACTGCCGCCCGCACCGCCGCAGTCAACTCCGCAGGCACCGCCATCTCCGCAGGCACCGTGGGCACCGGCGCTGGCACCGCAGGCACCGCGGGCACCGCGGGCAGCACCGCCGCAGATAACACCGCTGGCACCGCCATCTCCGCGGGCACCGCAGGCACCGGCGCTGGCACCGCCATTTCCTCTGACACTCCCGGCACCACCAGCACCGCCAGCGCCGCCCTCGACGACCCGCTGCCCCTTGGCCTGAGCACGGATCCGAACACCGGTCCGAGCACCCCTCCCCCACTCGACCCGCTCCTCGACACGGACGCGGCGGGGTTGCGGAAGTTCAACATCGGGTTGGTGCCCGCGTCCGTGACGCCGCCGCGTACGTGGAAGCGGGCTGCCTGGTTCGCGGTCGTGTCGTCGGCCGGGGTGTTGATCGGGTTGGCCGTCGCTGCCGCGAAGCTCGTCGGCAGCAGTGGGCCGGTCGAGCGGATCGGGATGCCCGAGTACCCCGCCAACGTGCCCATCGTGACCGATTTCGGCACCCGCACGTCCACGCCCTCCGCGAGCGCCCCGGCCCCGCAGACGAAGCCCCAGGACCCCGGACGGGTACCGGGGACGCCGCCGACGGCGGGCAGCGGCAGCAGCAGCAGCGCGAAGGAGGGCAGCGGCACGTCCGGCGGGGCCGGGCCGACCACCGCGACGACGCCCGTCACCGGGTCGAGCGGTACACCTGGTCCGGGTGCGACGTCGCCCACCGTGACGACGCTGCCCGCCGAGGAGCGGCCCCTGGTGGACGCGTCGGCCATCGCCAGCCGGACGGAGAAGTTCTACGAGGAGGTGGCGGCCAACACCTCCACCGCCATGGCGCTGACGACCGAGACGTTCCGGTCGACCACCTCCGCCGTACTTGAGCAGCGGTTTTCGGACGTGTCGCTGGTGGAGGTGAAGGAGATCAGCGTGGACCCGACGAAGGGGATCACCATCAGCACGCTCCAGATCACCAAGAAGGACGGCACCGCGAGCACCGAGCAGCGGGAGCTGACCTTCACCTTGAGTGGCGAGCCCTTGATCAACGCCGAACGGCTCAAAGAGATCGGCTAACGGTCATTCGCGAACGCACAGGGGGACGCCGGACTGTGACCACTGGTCCATTCGAGCGACACCTGTCTACCGCTGAACGCCACGAAAAGGTGAATGCGCGAGTCGAACTGGCTTTGAGCAGCTCATCCACGGTACGAGTTCTGGCGACCCAGAAGGTACGGAGGAGTTGCCAGTGCAGCGCCCTACGACGAGCGGCAGACGGCGGCACAACCGCGCCGGCTCGATCACCGTGGCAGAGCTGATCCGGAAACAGCCGAGCCCGGTGCGCATCCTGTCCAGGGAGGAGGCCGACACCGACGGCCTCGTCGAGGACGTGCTGGGTTTCGAGGAGTCGACGGACAAGGCCCGGACCAACCGGGTCGCCAAGGTGGCGGGTCTGATGACCGGCGCGATCGTGCTGGTCGCGTCCATCGCCGCCGCGTCGATCCTCGCGGGCAACCGCCCCGCCGACACCGAGGAGCCGCTCGCGGCGGCCCCGATCGAGCTCAGCGGCTCGACCGCGCTGCGCCCCGACCTGCTGAGCGCCCGGCTGGGCCACGAGGCGGCCACCCCGCCCGCCGCCGAGACGAACACCGCCGACACCGCGCCCGCCCCCGTTCCCGCGCCGCACGCGCCGCTGGCCGCCGACCCGAAGCCCGACCCGAGCGCGCCGCCCACGGCCGCCGTCGCGGCCCCGCAGACCACGGCCGCGGCCTCGCAGCCCAAGATCGAGGTCGTGCGCCGGTTCTACGAGCTGCTGCCGGAGGACCCGGCCGAGGCGTCCCGGATGCTGACCGCCGACCTGGTCGGCGGCGACCCGCTCGACTTCGTCCGGTCGTGGAGCACGATCAAGGCCATCACGGTCGACGCCACGACGCTGAAACCGGACGGGAGCGTCCTCGCCGAGCTGTCGATGCAGGAGCTCGACGGACGGTGGCTGAGGGTCGAGCAGCGCTTCTGGTTCGCCGACACGTCCACGCCGAAGATCGTCGGCACCGAACTGCTCTCCGCCCAGCGAAGTTGACGCCGAGTAGTTGATCAACCCCTATTTTCTCACTCAGAGTTGTCTTAAATAAGGTTTAACCCGAGAAAATCCCCCAAAGGGGTTACAAGTGGGGTCACGATTCGGTATCCATGTTCCCGGCAAGTGAACGCAACGCAGTTGCTGGGAAGGTGTGACCCGCAGTGTCGAACGAGGACAAACGTCGTCGGCGAGATGGCTCGACCGCTCAGCTCTCGGTAGCGGAGCTGCTCGCCCGGCGGGAAGCCGAGACACAGCCGATCCCGGTGTACCGGGACGACGAAGAGGACACGATCCGCTTCCAGGCCGTGACCCCGCCCCCCGCCGCGACCGCGCCCGCCGCGCTGTCGACCGTGCGGATCGACCGCCAGTCGCTGTCCGGCCGGGAACTGCACGTCGCCGAGCTGCTGCGCCGCGAGGGCCGACCGGCCGACGACGAGCGCGGCGGGATGAAGATCAGCAAGCTGGTCGCCATCGCCAGCGGCGGCGTCGTCCTCTGCGGCACGGTCGCCTTCGGCGCCTCGCAGTGGCTCAGCTCCCCGGACGAGCGGCCCCTCGCGGACGTGCGGTTCGACGACCGCCCCGCGGCCCGCAACTCCAACAACACCGGCGGCATCGGCGCGCTCGCGCTGCCCGGCCAGCAGGCCAGCCCGACCACGCAGGACACCACCACCCAGCAGCAGCAGACGCAGACCCAGCAGCAGGCCCCGCAGACGCAGGACCAGCGCACGGTCGCGACGCAGCAGGCCCCCGCGACGCAGCAGCAGACCGCGGACACGACCACGACGACCACCGAGACGACGACGCAGCAGCCGACGCCGGACAAGGGCACCACCACCCAGAACCCGACGACGACCACGACGCCGAGCAGCAGCACCACGCAGCCGACGACGTCCACGTCCACGCCGTCCTCGTCGACGTCCGGCTCGTCGTCCTCGACGAGCACCCCGTCCTCCTCGCAGACGAAGCCGTCGAGCGGCCTCGGGGTCGGCGTGGGCGTCGGACTCGGCGGATTCGACTTCTTCGCGGAGCTGTAGAGGCTTCCGACTAGGCCGTTCGGCCCCAAAAAGCCGCGACTTCACCGTGAACCGGTGACGTCGCGGACGGCTTTCGGGTATCCCTTCGCGATCCGTGCTCGACGGTGCGTGACCTGCACAACGGTCCGAAAGCCGCCGTCACGGCCGGGGTAGGCTCTGCGGGCGATGACAGCCCGACACGGCGATGAGCGGTGGCCTACCCTGATCCGCCAACCGGAGCGCACGACGAGGAGCCCCAGCGTGAGACCTGCTGCACCTGCCGCGGTCCCGCAGCACCCACGCGAGGTGGCCTGGTGAGCGGCGAGGGTCAACTGATCGCCGACCGCTACCGGTTCCTCGACCGCATCGGCAGCGGCGCCATGGGCATCGTGTGGCGAGCGCAGGACGAGCGGCTCAACCGGATCGTCGCGATCAAGCAGCTGCTGCTGCAAGCGGGGATGGACACGCGCGAGCACGACGAGGCGATCCAGCGCGCCATGCGCGAGGGCCGCATCGCGGCGAAGCTGCACCACCCGAACGCCATCGCGGTCTACGACGTCGTCGAGGAGAACGGCGCGCCGTGCCTCGTGATGGAGTACCTGCCGTCCTACAGCCTCGCGGACACGCTGTCCGAGTACGGGGCTCTGGACCCCCTCCAGGTCGCCAGGATCGGCGCACAGGCCGCCTCAGCCCTCGCGGCGGCGCACGCGGCGGGCATCGTCCACCGCGACGTGAAGCCCGGCAACGTGCTGATCGCCGACAGCGGCCTGGTGAAGATCACCGACTTCGGCATCTCGCGCGCCACCGACGACATCACGGTCACCAAGACCGGCCTGATCGCGGGCACCCCGGCGTACCTGGCCCCGGAGATCGCCAGGGGCTCGGACCCGACGCCCGCCTCGGACGTGTTCTCGCTCGGCTCGACGCTGTACGCGGCGGCCGAGGGCGAACCCCCGTTCGGGCTCAGCGAGAACACCCTCGGCGTGCTGCACGCGGTCGCCGCGGGGCGGATCAACCCGCCGTCGCAGGACGGGCCGCTCACGGACGTGCTGCTGCGGCTGCTCAACGTCGACCCGGCGGACCGGCCGACGATGGGCCAGGCCCGCGAGCTGCTGGCCGCCGTCGCCTCCGGCCGCAACCCCAGCCTGACCGGTCTGCGCGCCGCGAGCACCCCCGGCGTGCTGCCGGTGGCCGGTCCCACGGCCGTCCTGGACCCCAACCGCACCCGCGTGGTGTCGGCGGGCACGGGCACCGGGTACCGCCAGGCGCAGCAGCCCCGGACCGTGGGCCCGTCGCGGCCGGTCGCGCCGCCGCCCAGCTCGGGCAACCGGACCCTGGCCATCGCCGCCGCCGTGCTGGTGCTGCTGCTGGCCGTGGGCGGGCTGATGGTCGCGCTGGGCGTGTTCAACAAGAAGGACGAGACGCCCCTGGTCCCCGGTTTGAGCAGCTCGTTGTCGGTGCCGCCCACGACGACGACCGTGGTGAAGACCACCACCAAGCAGCCCGAAACGACGACCGAGGAAGAGACCACCACCGAAGAGACGACCACGACGACGACCACGACCACCACGACGTCGAAGCCGCCTCCGGTGACCACGACCACCCCGAAGACCACGACGACCACCACAACGACGACCACCACAACGGTGGCGTCCTCGAGTGTGGTGCCCACTGGTTGAGGGACCTCGTAAGGTGGACACGCACACGGATGGGTTAAATTCGAACCCATCCCAGTGTCGCTACGTTTGTGCCCTAGTGGTGTAACCCGAAGTCGGGCCGCCGCTGACGAAGACACACCGCAATCACTCATGGGAGCAGCCGTGACCGACGATGGTCGCCTGGTCGCAGGCCGCTACCGATTGGGAACCCGAATCGGTAGCGGGGCGATGGGCGTCGTTTGGCAGGCGCACGACCAGCGCCTGCACCGCATCGTCGCGGTCAAGCAACTCCTGCTCCAGCCCGGCCTGGCCGCGGCGGACACGGACGAGGCGAAGCGCAGGGCCATGCGCGAGGGGCGGATCGCCGCCCGCTTGCAGCACCCCCACGCGATCGCCGTGTACGACGTGGCCGAGGACGACGGCCAGCCGTGGCTGGTGATGGAGTACCTGCCGTCCAAGAGCCTCTCCACCGTGCTGTCCGAGCGCGGCACGCTGTCGCCCCGCGACGTGGCCTCGATCGGCGAGCAGGTGGCGTCGGCGCTGACCGCGGCCCACAACGCCGGGATCGTGCACCGCGACATCAAGCCGGGCAACATCCTGCTCGGCGACGAGGGCGTCGTGAAGATCACCGACTTCGGCATCTCGCGCGCCACCGGCGACGTCACGGTCACCGCGACCGGGATGCTCGCGGGCACCCCCGCCTACCTCGCGCCCGAGGTGGCGAAGGGCTACGACCCCGGTTCGCCGTCGGACGTGTTCTCGCTCGGCTCCACGCTGTACGCCGCGATCGAGGGCGCGCCGCCGTTCGGGCTGAACGAGAACACCATCGCGCTGCTGCACCAGGTCGCGTCCGGCAAGGTCAACCCGCCGAAGCAGGCCGGGCCGCTGACCGCGCTGCTGATGCGCCTGCTGCGCCCCGAGCCCGAGGACCGGCCGACGATGGCCGAGGCGCGCGAGGCGCTGGCCGCCGTCGCCGCGGGCCGGGCCGCGCCCGAGTTCCCCATGGCCGTGCAGCAGGTGAGCCCGCCGTCGTGGCGCGGCCAGCCCGTGTCGTCGGACCTCCAGACGCGCGCGATGTCGCAGCAGGCCGCGGTCAACACGCCGCCGCCCGGCACCCGCATCGACGTCCGCCCCGGCCCGGCCTACCAGCAGCAGCAACCGCAGCAGGCGTTCCACCAGCAGGCCCCGCCGCGTCCGGCGGCCGCTCCCCAGCGGTCGAACAACCGGCCGGGCGCGGGTCCGCGCCCCACGTCGGGGTCGGGCAAGCAGCGGTCCACGATCATCACCGCGCTGGCCATCGTGGCGGCGGCGGTCGTCGGGATCATGGTCGCCAGCTTCCTGTCCAGCGGCAACGACGACAACCAGCAGCGGGCCGACCCCGGCTCGTCGGCCACCCAGTCGACGCCGAACGAGGCGCCCAGCTCGGCGGACAAGCCCGCGGAGTCCGGCGGCGGGTCGAAACTCCCGCCGAAGGTCACCGACCCGGCAGGCCCGAACCAGACCGCCCAAAAGCAGATGGTCAAGGACTACTACGCCTTGGCGCCCTCGGACCCCGGCTCGTCGTTCCAGTGGCTGCTGCCGCAGATGCAGGCGTCGAGCAACGGCCTGAACGGGTACAAGGGCTTCTGGAACACGATCTCGAAGGTCGACGTCGAGAGCATCGAGCTCAGCGGCAGCGACCTGGCCTACGTCGTGGACCTCAAGTACACGAAGAAGGACAAGACCACCGCCAAGGAGAAGCGCCTCATCGTGCTGAACTGGTCCGGCGAAGTGGTGCTGCTCCAGAGCGATCAACTGCTCGGCGGCTACTAGTTCCTCGAAAGCCCTCCACCGCGCGTCCCCCAGCACGATCCGGGGGGCGCGCGGTGGCGTTTCAGCTCGCCGCCGCCGCGTCCTTCAGGGCGTCCAGCAGACTCGCGGCGGCGGGGTTGACGGCTCCCGCCTCGCGGAAGGCGGCGTAGATGCCGCGGAACGGCTCGGGGTGGCGCAGGCGGCGCACGACCACGCCGGGGTGGACCGTGCCGAGGCCCAGCTTGGGGATCACCGTGACGCCGAGGCCCGCCCCCACGAAGCCCTGTGCGGTCGGGTAGTCGTCCGACTCGACCACGAAGTTCGGCGAGAAGCCCGCGCCCGCGCAGGCGTCGATGACGATGTCGCGGCACGCGCCCGGCGGGAGGGCCGAGTCGACCCACGGGTCGTCGGCGAGGTCGTTGAGGTCGAGGACGCGCTTGCGGCACAGCTCGTGGCCGCGCGGGAGGACAGCGAGGTACGGGTCGTCCAGCAGGTGCACGAGCTGGATGCCGGGGGCGGGCTCGGTGTTGCGGAAGTGCACGACGATGGCGACGTCCGCCCGGCCCGCGACGATCTCGATCATCGGGTCCAGCGGCTCGGTGAGCTTGAGGTCGAGCTTGACCGTGGGGTGCTCGGTGCGGAACCGGGCCACCGCGGGGGGCACGAGCGCCGCGCCCGCCGTGGCGAAGTAGCGGACGCGCAGACGGCCGGTGCGGCCCGCGCGGAGGTCCGCCAGCGCGGCCTCGGCCTCGACCAGGCGGTCGGTGATGCCCGCCGCGTGCTCGGTGAGGAGCTTGCCCGCCTCGGTGGCGCGGACGCCCCTCCCGGCGCGCTCCAGGAGGGCGATGCCCGCTTGCTTTTCCAGCGCCGCCACCTGTTGGCTGATGGCGGACGGCGTGTAGCCGAGGTTCGTGGCGGCGGCGGTGATGGAACCGCTGGTCACGACGGCTCTGAGCACCTGCATCCTGCGTACGTCCAGCATGACCCGACCTTACAGTTCTGCTACAACGTCGTGCAGTTCTTTTCACTTGTGCTGACGCTTCGGCGGACGCATCGTTAGCGCTGTGAACAAGCCCGGCACGTTGATCAGGTTCGGTGTCCTCGCCCTCGTCTGGGGGTCCAGCTTCCTGTGGATCAAGATCGCCCTCACCGGGCTGTCACCGGTCCAGATCGCGGTCGTGCGCACCGGCCTCGGCGCGGCGGTGATCGTCGCGCTGGTCTACGCGCGCGGCCACCGGCTGCCGCGGTCCCGCGCCGCGTGGGGGCACCTCACGGTCGCCGCGCTGTTCGGCAACGTCATCCCGTTCATCCTGTTCGCGGTCGGCGAGAAGACCGTCGACTCCGGGGTCGCGGGCGTCATCAACTCGACCACGCCGCTGTGGACGCTGGCGATCGGCCTGCTGCTGGGCTTCGAGAAGCAGCGCGGCGGGGCGCGGCTGCTGGGGCTCGTCCTCGGCTTCGCCGGGACGCTGCTGATCTTCGCGCCGTGGCACGCGGCCGGACTGGCCAGCTGGGGCGCGCTGGCGTGCCTCGCGGCCGCCGCGAGCTACGCCGTGGCGTACGTCTACATCGGCCGCACGCTGTCCGGCCAGGGCCTGACGTCGATGCAGCTCTCGTCCACGCAGCTGGTCATCGGCACGGGCATGACGGCGCTGGTCGTGCCGGTCGCGGGCCTCCAGCCGGTGCACCTCAACGCCGCCGCGCTGATCGCCGTGGCGATCCTGGGCGTGTTCGGCACCGGGATCGCGTTCATCATCAACTACCGGCTGATCGAGGACGAGGGCCCCACCAACGCCACCACGGTCGGCTACCTGCTGCCCGTCGTGTCGGTGCTGCTGGGCGCGGCCTTCCTGGGCGAGGCGCTGACGGTCCGGGTCGTCGCGGGCATGGTCGTGGTGCTGTTCGGCATCGCGCTGACCCGCCGCCGTCCCGCGCCCGTGGTGGCACCGGTCGACACCACCCTTCCAGTGCCGTCGGTTACCCTGAAGTGATCAACGGTCACACGCCGTGTCATCGGCGCTGCGCCAGTTGAGACAGGCGACCAGGCCAAACAGCCGCAAGTGAGACCCACGTCTCCCCCGATAGCGTGGTTCCTGGGCGAATAGCGTCTCGGAGCGCTGTCTCGGACGTCTCCTCCCATGAGAGCGTGAACAACGCAGGTAGGGAAGGGATGAGTCAGATGGCCGAGAACACGATCATCACCGCCAGCACCACGTTCCAGCTGCTGGTCCCCGGCATCGCGCCGGCGCCGGTCGAAGCGGAGCTCCAGTACAACCCGGAGGACCCGTACGCGGTCGCCGTGCTGTTCCACACCGGGCAGGGCAAGGTCGAGTGGATGTTCGCCCGCGACCTGCTGGCCGACGGTCTGCTGACCCCGTCCGGCGAGGGCGACATCATGGTGCGGCCCGCGGCAGACGACCCGGAGCGCGTCCTGCTGGAGCTGAACGCCCCCACGGGTTTCGCGATCCTGTCGGCGGAGGCCGAGCACATCGCCGAGTTCCTCGACCTCACCTACGACGTCGTGCAGCCCGGCGAAGAGGACCTGTGGATCAACTTCGAGAAGGAGTTGGCGAAGCTCGTCGCCTCCAGCTGATCGGACCGTTAACCTGCTCGAGTGAACGCTGTCGGCGGCAGATACCTGCTCAAGGAGCAGCTCGGCAGCGGCGGGATGGGTGTGGTGTGGCTGGCTCACGACGAGCTGCTGCACCGCGAGGTGGCGGTCAAGCAGCTCAAGCTGCCCGACCTGGCACCGGCGGCGTCCGAGGTGGCCCGCACCCGCGCCATGCGTGAAGCCCGCATCGCGGCCCGCTTGCAGCACCCGAACGCGATCGCGGTCTACGACGTGGTCGTCGAGGACGACCTGCCGTGGATCGTCATGGAGTACCTGCCCTCCCGCAGCCTCGCGGCGCTGCTGGAGGAACGCGGACCGCTCACCCCGGCCGAAGCGGCCCGGATCGGCGAGAAGACCGCGAAAGCCCTGGCCGCGGCGCACGCGGCGGGCATCGTCCACCGCGACGTGAAACCCGGCAACGTGCTGATCGGCCACGACGGCGCCGTGAAGCTCACCGACTTCGGCATCTCCCGCGCCACCGGCGACATCACCGTCACCGAGGCGGGCGCGATCGCGGGCACCCCCGCGTACCTCGCGCCCGAGGTGGCCCGCGGCGAGGCGCCCGACGCGCGGTCGGACGTGTTCTCGCTCGGCGCGACCCTCTTCGCGGCCGTCGAGTCCCGCTCCCCCTACGGCGACAGCGACAACCACCTCGGCCTGCTCTACCGCGCCGCCACGGGCGCGCTGGAACGGCCCACGCGCGCGGGCTCGCTGCTGCGCCCCCTGACCCTGCTGCTGGCCGTCGACCCCGCGGTCCGGCCGACCGCCGCCCAGGCCGCGGCGCTGCTGGAGGTCCTGCCGACCGAGGTGATCCCCACCCCGCTGGGCCTCCCGGTGCAGGCCCCGCGACCGACTCCCACCGCACGCGGCCCGGTTCCCCCGCTGCCCACTGCGCAGAGCCCGGTCCCCACCACGCGCGGCCCGGTTTCCCAGCCACCCGTCACGCACGGCCCGGTTCCCCCGCTGCCCACCGCGCAGAGCCCGGTTCCCACGCCGCGCGGCCCGGTTTCCCAGCCGCCCACCGCGCAGGGCCCGGCCCCCACGCCGCCGCCCGCCCCCGCCCCGGCGGCGAGGACGCGGCCCCGGTGGCTCGCGCCCGTCGTCGCCGCCTGCGTGCTGGCGGCGCTGGTCGTGGCCGCGATCCACTTCCTCCCGCTGCGCGGCCCCCGCCACGGGGGCCAGCTCGCAGGCGGGCCCACGACGACCGAAAGCGCGGCCGCGAAACCCGTCACGCTCAACGCGACCGTGGCGTCGAACTTCGTGCTCGGGTACTTCCGCTCGGCCAAGAACGAGACGCGGACGTCGTGGGAGAAGATGGGCGAGGACAAGCGGCCGACGTTCGCCGAGTACGAGCAGTCCGTGGCGGCGTTCGACGAGGTCACCCCGGACGCGAACCCCGAGGTGGCGAAGAAGGGCGACGACTACCTCGTCATCGGCAAGGTCAGGCTCGTCAAGAACGGCAAGACCACTGCCCGGTCGTACCGGATCACGGTGAGGCTCGTCGACGGCCAGCCGAAGATCTACGAGGACCCGCAGTAGCCAACTGAGACGGCCGTGGTCCTCACGGGCGGGCGGCCCTGCGGCTAACCTGCTCGGGTGGTGAACGCGGTCGGCGAGCGGTACTCCCTGCTGGAGCGGATCGGCGCCGGGGCGATGGGCGTCGTGTGGCGGGCCCACGACGACCTGCTGCACCGCGAGGTCGCCGTGAAGCAGCTCAAGCTGCCCGACTCGGACCCGGCGGCGGCCGAGATGGCCCGCACCCGCGCGATGCGCGAGGCCCGCATCGCGGCCCGGCTCCAGCACCCCAACGCCATCGGCGTGTTCGACGTCGTCGTGCAGAACGGCCTGCCGTGGCTGGTCATGGAGTACCTGCCGTCGCGGAGCCTCGCGGCGCTGCTGGACGAGCACGGGCCGCTGCCCCCGGCCGAGGTGGGGCGGATCGGCGGCCGGATCGCGGCGGCGCTGGCCGCGGCCCACGCGGCGGGGATCGTGCACCGGGACGTGAAGCCCGCGAACGTGCTGATCGGCCACGACGGCACGGTGAAGCTCACCGACTTCGGCATCTCCCGCGCGGTCGGCGACGGCACGCTCACCGAGGCCGGGATGATCTCCGGCACCCCCGCCTACCTGGCCCCCGAGGTCGCCCGCGGCGACGCGCCGGACGCGCGGTCGGACGTGTTCTCGCTCGGCGCGACCCTCTACGCGATGACCGACGGCGGCTCGCCCTACGGGCCCACCGACAACAACCTCGGCGTCATCTACCGCGCGGCGACCGGCAAGATCGACCTGCCGAAGCGGGCCGGGCCGTTGACCGGCGTGATGAAGCGGCTGCTGTCCAACGAGCCCGCCAAGCGCCCCACCGCGGCCGACGCCGCCGTCCTGCTCACGGGCGCGCCACCGGTCGCGCTCGACGCGCCGAGGCCCAGCCGCAAGTGGGTCGGACCCGCCGTGGCCGCCGCGGTGCTGGTGGCCGGGATCGTGGGCGTGCTGGTGTTCCTGCCGCCGTCGCAGGACAACCGGCAGAACAGCTTCCCCGACGAGTACGGCGTCCCCACCACGACAGGCGAGACCAGCGCGCCCGCCGGTGAACTCGACGAGGTGGCGGGCTTCGTCCGCCTGCACTACGGGACGGCCGTCAAGGACCCGCGCACGGCGTGGGAGAACCTGGAGCCGAGCTACCGGCCGACGATCGAGGAGTACGAGAGCTTCTGGAAGAAGTACGACCGGGTGAAGGCGGACATCCTCAACGTCGAGGCCACGGGCACCGGCTACACGGTGGACGTGCAGCTCACGCTCACCACCGGCAGCGAGTCCACCATCGAGGCCTACCGGGTCGGCGTCCAGACCATCGCGGGCGCGAAGAAGATCGTCAGCTCGGCGAAGATCTGAACGCCAGCTCCAGCAGCGCGTACCCGCCACCGCCGACGACCACGCCCATCAGCGAGCCGACGAGCACCTGCGCCGTCGTGTGGTCGCCCAGCTCGACCCGCGACCACGCCACGAGCGCGGCGGGCAGGACGAGCAGCAGCAGCCACGGCCCGTAGACGACCGCGCCGACGACCACGGCGGCGAACGCCACGGCCGCGTGCAGTGAGACCTTCCACTTCAGCCCGAACGTGATGGCCATGCTGACGATCAGCGACGCGAACATGCTGCCCGCGAGCGCCAGCATCTCGTGCGGCGCTCCCCCGAGGACGAGCACGGCGGTGCCGACGGCCAGCGAGCCGCCCGCCGCGACCAGCGGGACGAGCCTGCCCTCGCGGTTGGTGACGTGGTGGCCGTCCCACTTCCCGCTGCGGGCGCCCTTGACGATGACGACCATCGGGATCACCGACGCCGTGATCGCCACGACCAGGCCCCACAGCACAGTCGGCCAGAGGGAGCGGGTCGCGGCGGCGGCCACCGCGAACGGCAGCGTCAGCACCCACACCCAGGGCGCGAGGACCTCGGTGGCGAAGCGGGCGAGCAGGTGGACCGGTTGTGCCGTGCGCTGGGTCAACTCAGACCAGCCTGCGGTCGGAGGCCCAGCGGGACAGCTCGTAGCGGTTGGACAGCTGCGTCTTGCGCAGCACGCTCGACACGTGCGTCTCGACCGTCTTCACCGAGATGAACAGCTCGGAGGCGATCTCCTTGTACGCGTAGCCGCGCGCCAGCAGCCGCAGCACGTCCCGCTCGCGCGGGGTCAGCAGGTCCAGCTCGGGGTCCCGGATCGGGGCCGCGCCGGGCCGGTCGGCGAACGCGTCCAGCACGAAGCCCGCGAGCCGCGGCGAGAACACCGCGTCGCCGTCGGACACCCGCACGACCGCGCGGACCAGCTCCTGGCTGGAGATCGTCTTGGTCACGTACCCGCGGGCGCCGGCGCGGATGACCGCGATGACGTCCTCGGCCGCGTCCGACACCGAGAGCGCCAGGAACACGACGTCCGGCAGCGCGGTCCGCACCTGGGCGAGCACCGCGGCGCCACCGCCGTCGGGCATGTGGACGTCGAGCAGCACCACGTCCGGCTTGTGGTGGCCGATCCCGGCGACCGCCTCGCCCACCGAGCCCGCCTCGCCGACGACCTCGATCTCGTCGCTGATCGAATCGAGCTCGGCCCGAACCCCCGCGCGGAACAGCGCGTGGTCGTCGACCAGGAACACCCTGACCCGTTTGCCGTCGGTCACGACCTGGCCTCCTGCTTCCTCGGCATCTCCAAGTGCACCTCGGTCCCCTCTCCGGGACCCGTGCGCAGCTTGGCCTCCCCACCGTGCCGGACCATTCTCCCCCGGATCGAGTCGGCGAGGCCATGCCGGTCCTCCGGAACGGCCTCCGGGTCGAAGCCCTTGCCCCGGTCCTTCACGAAGACGTTGACGCTGTCCGCCTCCACCTCCCCGTAGACGCTGATCTCCGCGACCCCGGCGTGCTTGGCGGCGTTGACCATCGCCTCGCGCGCGGCCTGCACCATCGCCATCAGGTTGTGGTCCAGCGGGCAGTCCCCGACGACGACCTGCTGCACCGAGATGGCGAACGTGTCCTCGACCTCCCCCGAGGCCAAGGCGATGGCGGCGGACATCGTGGTGGGGCGGGCGGTCTCGCCGAAGTCCCTGCCGTACAGCCAGTCCCGCAGCTGGCGCTCCTGGCCGCGGGCGAGCCTGCGGACCTCGCGCGGGGCCTCCGCCTGCTTCTGGATCAGCGCCAGCGTCTGGAGCACGGAGTCGTGCAGGTGCGCGGCGATCTCGGCCCGCTCCTCGGTCCGGATGCGCGCCCGGCGCTCCTCGCCCAGGTCGTTCACCAGCTTGATCCACAGCGGCACGGTGAGCAGCGCGACGCCCGCCAGCGTGGCGAGCACGGCCACAAGCGCGAACTGGATCTGATCGAGCTTGTAGGTGTTGAACAGCAGCACGCCGATGCCCAGCGCGACCAGCGCCACCCCGGAGACGATCCGGATCAGCGTCGACCGGCCCCCCTGGCCGAACACCCCGCTGCGGGCCCCGTCCCGCCACCGCCGCCGCTGCGCCTCGTCCGCCTCGCGGTACACGACGCCCGCGCCGACCAGCGCCACCGCGAGCGGGCCGACGACCCACCCACTGACCGCGCCGGTCAGCAGCGTGACGAGCACCGCCGCGCCCAGCCCCAGCGCGAGCAGTCCGATGGCCTGCTGGCGTTCCTTCGGCTTCGGCGGAGCCTCGTCCCCGACACCGACCGCGTGCTGCGGCACGAAGACCCACAGCAGCCCGTACGCGATCACGCCGACGCCGTTCAGGGCCATCAGCGCGGCGAACACCCCGCGCACCCAGAACACCTCGACGCCGAGGTGGTCGGCGATCCCGCCCGCCACCCCCGCGACCACGCGCCCGTCGCGGCGCCTGCGGACCGCGACGTCCGTCCCCGCTGTCGTCTCCACCACCTGCGAACTCACCACTCGATCGTCACACGCCCCCGGATGCGGGTCATCAGGGTTCCACCCGAGTCAGTGTTCAGGGTGCTCCCCCGATGTGCGAGGCGGTGCTACACCCCAAACTCGGTGATGTGAGTGGGAACCTGACAGCAGCCAACGTCGAAGAGACGTTGAAGGACTTCTGGGCCAGCAGGCCCAGACGGCCGCACCGCGGGCGCAAGATCGCCGGTGTGGCCGAGGGCATCGCGGAGCGGTACCGGATCGACCCCGTGATCGTGCGGGTCGCTTTCGTCGCGATGGCGTTGTGCAACGGTGCCGGCGTGTTCATCTACCTGCTGGGCTGGCTGGGGCTGGCGCAGGAGGACGACGAGGTGTCGCCCGTCGAGGCGCTGATCGGCAGGGGGCGCAGCTCCACGCCGATCCCGCTGACGGTGCTGCTGTGCCTCGCGGTGTTCCCGGCGACCGGGTTCTTCTTCGACGGCGGTTTCACGATGGTGGCCGGGGTGCTGCTGTCCGTCGGAGCGATCTTCCTGCTGCACCGCGAACGCGGCGCGCTCAACCGACCCGCCCCGACGACCACGACCGCTTTCGCCACGGATCAGGTGACCGACATGGGCCAAGGCCAGGAGAAGACCGCCGACACCCCGCCCGCGTGGGACCCGCTGGGCGCCGCGCCGTTCGCGTGGGACCTGCCGGAACCCGGCCAGCCCGTGGTCAAGTCGCCCGAGCCCCCGCCCGTGCGGCGGCGCAGGCGCAAGTCGCCGGTCACCGGCATCACGCTCGGCGCGGTGCTGCTGGTCGTGGCCGGATCGGTGATCGCGGGCCCCTACGACAACTGGCTCACGCCGTTGCACACGCTCGGCCTCGTGGTCGGCGTGATGGGCCTCGGCCTGCTGGTCGGCGCGTTCACCCGCGGCGGTCGCGGACTGATCGGCCTGGTCATCCCGCTGGGCGCCGTCGCGGTGTTCGCCACGATGGTGAACTTCGGCGGGTTCGGCGACAGCGACCGGCTCGGCGACTTCAGCGACAAGCCCGCGACCATCGCGGACGTGCAGCGGAAGTACGACACCAGGGCGGGAACCCTCGACCTGGACCTGACCGCGCTGCCGAACTCCGGCACCGTGGAGACCGAGGTCTACGCGGGCGTCGGCACCGTGCAGGTGACCGTGCCGAAGAACGCCGACGTGGACGTGCGCTGCGAGGCCGAGGTCGGGTCCGTGCAGTGCCTCGGCAAGCAGAGCGACGGCCGGGCGCCCGCGTTCGACTTCACCTCCGAGGGCGAGGACAAGCTCCCCGGAGGCCTCAAGATCGTGCTCAACGCGCACACCGGACTGGGAGAGGTCGTGGTCAACCGTGGCTGACCGGGAGACGGAGCCGCGGAGCGGTTTCGACATCGTGGCGTTCGTGTTCGGCATCGGGGCCCTGATGGCGTCGGCGTTCGCGCTGACCGGCGGCCAGTACTGGCCCGACTTCCTGGACCTGCGGTGGGTGGTCGCCGGTGGCGCGATCGTCATCGGCCTGGGCCTGCTGGCCGGATCGGTGCTCCGCGGCAGGCGCTAGTCGCCACCCACTCACGACGAAGGCCGTGACCCCTCGGGGTCACGGCCTTCGTGTCGTTCAGGGGAGTCCTACTCCCACTCGATGGTGCCCGGCGGCTTGCTCGTCACGTCGAGCACGACGCGGTTCACGTCGGCCACCTCGTTGGTGATGCGGGTGGAGATGCGCTCCAGCACGTCGTACGGCAGGCGCGTCCAGTCCGCGGTCATGGCGTCCTCGCTGGACACCGGCCGCAGGACGATCGGGTGGCCGTAGGTGCGGCCGTCGCCCTGGACGCCGACGCTGCGCACGTCCGCGAGCAGCACGACCGGGCACTGCCAGATCGTCCGGTCGAGACCGGCGGACGTCAGCTCCTCGCGGGCGATGGCGTCGGCCTGGCGCAGGATCTCCAGCCGCGGGCCGGTCACCTCGCCGATGATCCGGATGCCGAGGCCGGGGCCGGGGAACGGCTGGCGCTGCACGATGACCTCGGGCAGGCCCAGCTCCGTGCCGACCCGGCGGACCTCGTCCTTGAACAGCGCGCGCAGCGGCTCGACCAGCTTGAACTGGAGGTCGTCCGGCAGGCCGCCGACGTTGTGGTGGCTCTTGATGTTCGCCGCGCCGGTGCCGCCGCCGGACTCGACGACGTCCGGGTAGAGCGTGCCCTGCACCAGGAAGTCGTAGTCGCCGTCGGCCTGGAGGTCGCGCGCCGCCTGCTCGAACGCGCGGATGAACTCGCGGCCGATGATCTTGCGCTTCTGCTCCGGGTCCGTGACGCCCTTCAGCGCCTCCAGGAACCGCTCGCGCTCGTCCACGGTCACCAGCTTCACGCCGGTCGCCGCCACGAAGTCGCGCTCGACCTGCGTCCGCTCGCCCGCGCGCAGCAGACCGTGGTCGACGAACACGCAGGTCAGCCGGTCGCCGATGGCGCGCTGCACCATGGCCGCCGCGACCGCGGAGTCGACGCCGCCGGACAGGCCGCAGATGGCCTTGCCGTCGCCGATCTGCTCGCGGATCCGCTCGACCTGCTCGTCCACGATCGACGAGGTCGTCCACTGCGGCTTCACGCCCGCGATCTCGTGCAGGAACCGGCGCAGCACCTCCTGGCCGTGCGGCGAGTGGCCGACCTCCGGGTGGTACTGGACGCCCGCGAACCTCCGCGCGGTGTCCTCGAACGCGGCGACGGGGGCGCCGTCGCTGGTGGCGGTGACGGTGAAGCCCTCGGGGGCCTTCGTCACGCAGTCGCCGTGGCTCATCCACACGGGGTGGTGGCCGGGCAGGTCGTCGTGCAGCTTGCCGCCGCCCTCGGTCACGCCCAGCTCGGTGCGGCCGTACTCGCGGGTGCCGGTGTGCTCGGCGGTGCCGCCCAGCGCCACGGCCATCGCCTGGAAGCCGTAGCAGATGCCGAACACGGGCACGCCCGCGTCGAACAGCTTCGGGTCGACCTGCGGAGCGCCCTCCTCGTAGATGCTGGAGGGGCCGCCGGACAGGACGATCGCGAGCGGGTCGCGCTCGAGCAGTTCCGCGACGCTCGCGGTGTGCGGCACGACCTCGGAATAGACCTGGGCCTCGCGGACTCGACGGGCGATCAACTGCGCGTACTGCGCCCCGAAGTCGACGACGAGTACCGGCCGGTTGCTGGTTTCGGACACGGGGCAAGGATGTCAGACGTGAACGAAGAACTCCTGACCGGAGGCGGTCTCAACGAGGTGGTGCGGGTCGGTTCGACGGTCCGCCGACCGGCCGGGCCGTGGGCTCCGCGGGTGCACGAGTTGTTGCGGCGCTTGGCACCACTGGGCTTCACGCCGGAGGTGCACGGGATCGACCCCGAGGGCCGGGAGGTGCTGGGGTACCTGCCGGGTGAGGTTGGCCACCCGCCGCTCGGCGAGGCCCTGCGGTCCGAGGAGGCGCTGGTCGCGTACGCCCGGATGATGCGCGCGCTGCACGACGCGTCCGTCCCGCTGGTGGACGCTTCGGGCTGGCAGCTCCCGACGTTGGAGCCCGCGGAGGTCGTCTGCCACGGCGACCTGGCCCCGTACAACGTGGTGTTCGCGGCCGGGCTGCCGGTGGGCGTGATCGACTGGGACACCGCCCACCCCGCGCCGCGCTGGTGGGACGTGGCCTACGCGGTCTACTGCCTGGCACCGTTCTCACCCGAGTGGGGCACGCCGGAATCGCGGTGGGAGCGGGCCGAGCTGTTCTGCTCGGCGTACGGCTGTCCGAGTGAAGGCATCACCGACCACGTGCTGACCCGGTTGGCGGACATGGTGCGCACCATCAGGGAGAACCCGGCGTTCCACGTCCAGCGCGCGGAGAAGCACGACGAGTACTACCTGTCGCACGTCGAGCACATCCGAGCCGGTCGAGCCGCGCTGGCATACCGTTGACGCCATGGACGCGATCACTCCTCAACCCCGGCCCTGCTGGATCGCAGGCCGCCCGGAACAGGGCGCGCGGGAGATCACCGTGCACCACCCGTACGACGGGACGGAGGTGGCCACGGTCGCCGTGCCCGGCCCAGAGCAGGTCGAGCGCGCGATAGCCGCGGCCGCGGCCGTGGCCAAGGAGTTCCGCCAGACCCCCGCGCACGTGCGGGCGGCGGCGCTGGAGCACGTGTCCAGGGCGTTGGCCGAGCGCGAGGAGGAGATCGCCGAGACGATCACCGCCGAGAACGGCAAGCCCCTCAAGTGGGCCGAGATCGAGGTCCGGCGGGCCGTCAGCGTGTTCAAGTTCGCCGCCGAGGAGGCCCGCCGGTTCGACGGCGACCTCCAACGGCTGGACACCGACGCCAACGGCGCGGGCCGGATGGCCCTGGTCCGCCGCGTCCCCCGCGGGCCGGTGCTGGCCGTGGCCCCGTTCAACTTCCCGCTGAACCTGGTGGCGCACAAGGTCGCCCCGGCGCTGGCCGTCGGCGCGCCGGTGATCGTGAAGCCCGCCTCGGCGACCCCGCTGTCGGCGCTGCTGCTGGGTGAGCTGCTCGCCGAGACGGACCTGCCGGACGGCGCGTTCTCGGTGCTGCCGGTGCGCGGCGGGGACATGGCGACGCTGGTCGAGGACCCTCGGCTGCCGGTGATCTCGTTCACCGGGTCGACCGGGGTCGGCTGGTCGCTGATGGACTCCGCGCCGCGCAAGCACGTGGTGATGGAACTGGGCAGCAACAGCGCGGCGATCGTGTGCGCGGACTGGACCGACCTGGACTACGCGGCCTCGCGGATCGCGACCTTCGGCAACTACCAGGCGGGCCAGTCGTGCATCGCCGTGCAGCGGGTGATCGTGCACCGCGACGTGGCCGACGCGTTCGTGCCCAAGCTCGTGGCGGCCGTGGGGGCGTTGCGGACCGGCGACCCGCACGACCCCGAGGTCGAGGTGGGACCGCTGATCGACCTCGACAACGCGGTCCGGGTGAAGGAGTGGATCGACGAGGCGGTCTCGTCGGGAGCGAAGCTCCACGTCGGCGGCGGCCAGTCGGGCACGACCGTCGAGCCGACCGTGCTGGAGGGCGTCCCGGCGGACTCGTCGGTGTGGAAGCAGGAGGTCTTCGGGCCGGTGCTCGCGGTGTCCGTGGTGGACAGCGTCGAGGAGGCCTTCGTCCAGGCCAACGACACCGAGTACGGGTTGCAGGCCGGGGTGTTCACCCGTGACGTGCAGGTGGCGTTCGCCGCGGCGGCGGAACTGGAGGTCGGCGGCGTGATCGTCGGCGACGTGCCGTCCTACCGGGCGGACCAGATGCCGTACGGCGGTGTGAAGGGCTCCGGCACCGGCCGCGAAGGCGTGCGGTCGGCGATGGAGGACTTCACCGAGGAGCGCGTCATGGTGCTGACGGGGATCCGGCTCTGATCTCCACGATCGGCAGCCTCAGCGCGCCGGGCGCGGACGCGGGGACGGCGGGCTTGAGCGGCGCGACGGGCGCGACCCGCCGGTAGCCCGCGCCCTGCTCCGGCCGCCCGTCGGCCTCGCCCTTGTTGGGCCACAGCGAGAACGCGCGCTCGGCCTGCGCGGTGATGGTCAGCGACGGGTTGACGCCGAGGTTCGCCGAGATCGCCGCCCCGTCGACGATCGACAGGCCGGGGTAGTTGTGCACGCGGTGGTAGGGGTCGATGACGCCGTGCTCGGCGTCCTCGCCGATCGGGCAGCCGCCGATGAAGTGCGCGGTCAGCGGGATGCCCGCCAGCTCGCCCCAGGTGCCGCCGGGGATGCCGCCGATGTGCTCGGCGGTCAGCACGTTCGCCCGGTGGCCCGCCGGGATGAACGTCGGGTTCGGCTCGCCGTGGCCCTGGCGGGAGCTGAGCTTGTGCCGCCCGAACAGGCCGCGCTTGGCGAACGTGGTGATCGAGTTGTCCAGGCTCTGCATGACCAGCAGGATCAGCGTCCGCTCGCTCCACTGCTTGACCGACAGCAGCCGCAGCAGCCGGCGCGGGTGGCGGACGGCCTGGCCGAGGAACTGGAGGAAGCGCGGGGTGCTGGACTCGCCGTCGGTGGCCAGGGTCTGGAGCATCCCCATGACGTTGCTGCCCTTGCCGTACCGGCAGGGCTCGATGTGGGTGATCGCGTCCGGGTGGAACGACGACGTGATCGCCACGCCGCTGGTGAAGTCGCGGTCCGGGTCGACGGTCTGCCGGGCCGCGCCGACGATCGACTCCGAGTTCGTGCGGGTCAGCTCGCCCAGCTTCGGCGACAGCGCGGGCAGGGTGCCGTCGGCGCGCATCCGGTGCAGGAGCTGCTGGGTGCCCCAGGTGCCCGCGGCCAGGACGACCCTGGTCGCGGTGAGCGTGCGGCGGTTCTTGCGGAGGGTGGACCCGGTGCGCTCGGTGCGGATCTCCCAGCCGTTCCCGGTCTCGCGGAGGCTGGTCACGGTGGTCAGCGGCAGCACCTTCGCGCCACCGCGTTCCGCCAGGTGCAGGTAGTTCTTGACCAGGGTGTTCTTCGCCCCGACCCGGCAGCCGGACATGCAGCTGCCGCACTCCGTGCAGCCGGTCCGGTCCGGGCCCGCGCCGCCGAAGTACGGGTCGGAGGCTTTTGTCCCCGGCTCGCCGAAGAAGACGCCGACGGGGGTCGGGTGGTAGCTGTCGGCCACGCCCATGTCGGCCGCGACCTGCTTCATCACCACGTCGGCCGGGGTCGTGGTCGGGTTGGTGACCACGCCCAGCATCCGGCTCGCCTGGTCGTAGAACGGCGAGAGCTCGGCCTCCCAGTCGGTGATGTGCGCCCACTGGCGGTCCGCGAAGAACGGCTTCAACGGCCGGTACAGCGTGTTCGCGTAGACCAGCGACCCGCCGCCGACACCCGCGCCAGCGAGCACCATGACGTTGCGCAGCAGGTGGATGCGCTGGATGCCGAAGCAGCCCAGCTTCGGCGCCCAGAGGTACTTGCGCAGGTCCCACGACGTCTCGGCGAACTCGTCGTCGGCGAACCTCCGGCCCGCCTCGACGACGGCGACCCGGTAACCCTTCTCGGTCAGCCGCAGCGCCGCGACGCTGCCGCCGAACCCCGAGCCGACCACGACGACGTCGAAGTCCACGTTGTTACCGGTGAGTTCACCCATGGAGCCGAGAGTAGGGGTTACTTCCGGTAACGCCTAGATCCGAACCGGTTCAGACCCCGTGCGCGTCCAACCAGGCCAGGATCGGCGGGGCCAGCCAGAAGAGGACCAGCCACGCCAGGAGCGCCACACCGGCCACGGCGGCTACGACCAGCGCGACCACCGATCCGGCGAAGCCCGCGCGGCTGTCTATCGCCGACGGGGTGGCGGTCGGCTCGACCTCCGCGTCGGTGTCCGCGTCGGTGGTGTCGGTGTCGTCGGTGTCGGTATCGGCCAGTCCCAGCTCGACCAGGTCGTCCACGTAGCCCTTCCTCGGTTCGCTTCTCGGAGGTTTCACTCTACCGAGGGAGGGGTTGTCCAAGATCATCTAGCGGGGGCGTGGGGTTTCGGGGGGACCTGCTAGGCGGTCATGAGGTAGACATGTGGCCACCATGTTCTCCCTCCCCCTGCGTGATGACGCCCTGCTCCGACCGTTGGAGCCGTGGAACGCGCCCGAGTTCGCCGAGCACCTGGAACGGGCTCGGGAGCACATCCGGCCGTGGGTCGGGTCGGCGTTCGCGTCCGATCCCGCCGAGGTGATCCTGGAGCGGTATGCCCAGCGGGTGGCCGCGGACAGCGGACGGCTGTTGGGGATCTGGCTCGACGGGGTGCTGGTCGGTGGGGTGATGTTCGTGGCCTTCGACGTTGGGTCGGGGGTGTGCGAGGTGGGGTGCTGGGTGGAGCCCGCGGCTGAGGGGCGTGGGCTGGTGACGCCTGCGTGCCGAGTGCTCGTCGAGTGGGCGGTTCGGGTGCGTGGGATGCACCGGGTGGAGTGGCGGTGCCGGGCCGACAACGCGCGGAGCGCGGCGGTGGCGGCGCGGTTGGGGATGGTGCTGGAAGGGGTGCTCCGGGGGGCGTGGCTCTTCGAGGGTGCTCGGTACGACGAGCAGTTGTGGGCGGTTCTTGCTACCGACTTGGAGGATCACTGATGCGGTTCATGGCGTTGATCAAGGCGACTCCCGAGACTGAAGCCGGGGTGCTGCCCAGCGAGCAGTTGTTGGCGGAGATGGGGGCATTCAACGCGAAGCTCGTGGACGCCGGGGTGTTGGTGGCCGGGGAAGGGCTGCGGGACAGTTCCAAGGGGGCGAAGGTTCGGTTCTCGGCTTCCGGGACGACTGTCGTCGATGGGCCGTTCACCGAGACGAAGGAACTCATCGCGGGGTTTTGGATTCTTCAGGTGGGGTCTCGGGAAGAGGCCGTGGAGTGGATTCGGCAGGTGCCCAATCCGGATGGGGCCGAGTCGGAGATCGAGATTCGGCAGGTGTTCGAGGCGGATGACTTCGGGGACAACCTGACGCCGGAGTTGAGGGCTGCTGAGGGGGAACTGCGGAAGAGGGCGGCTGAGCAGCGGAAGTAGGGCCTGTGGGGTTGGTGGGGTCGCTGGCCTGTGACCAGCGGCCCCTTGCCCTTGCCTCTTGGTCCAGCGGGGCCACCCCTCGACCCTTGATCCAGCAGGGTCACCCCTGGCTCTCGGTCCCAGCCTGGTCGGTCAGCGGCTTCGATTTCCAGCCCGCTGTGGCCGATTTGATTTGGAGCCCCTAGATTTGCCCCTTGATCGGGCCAAAAGGCAGTGCCCCAAAGCCCTGCCCGATCTCCAATTTTAAGGGGCAAATCCCCCAAATAAAATCGGCCACGTTCCAACCAGTCCCTGCCTGCGCCGACGTGGTCGACAAAGCAATGGGCACCTCCCGAGATGCTTGGAAGGTGCCCATTGCTTTTATCTTTTCAAAAATTCTTCTTTTAAATTCTTGTCGTTAGCCTCGGATGGTGAGGCCGACCTTTTGGAATTCCTTCAGGTCCGAGTAGCCGGACTTGGCCATTGCCCTGCGCAGGGAGCCGAACAGGTTGGTGACGCCGCGCGGGTCCACGGACGGGCCGAAGAGGAGCGTGCGGAGGTCTACTTCCTGGTCCACGCCGGGTGAGACGAAGCTGCGTGGGACTGACGGGTGGGCCGAGGCTGCCGTCCAGTAGAGGCCCTGGCCGGGGGCTTCCGTGGCGGAGGCCAGTGGTTCGCCGAGCATGACCGCGTCCGCGCCGCAGGCGATGGACTTCGCGATGTCGCCGCTGGTCAGGGCACCGCCGTCGGCGATGACGTGGACGTAGCGGCCGCCGGTCTCGTCGAGGTAGTCGCGCCTTGCCGCTGCCGCGTCGGCGATTGCCGTCGCCATGGGGACGCCGATGCCGAGCACCGAGTCCGTCGTGGTGACGCCGGGGGTGTAGCCGTAGCCGACGATGACGCCTGCCGCGCCGGTGCGCATCAGGTGCATCGCCGTGCGGTAGTCGCCCACGCCGCCCGCGATCACCGGGACCTCGAGGTCGGCGATGAACGACTTGAGGTTGAGCGGTTCGCCGTCGCGGAGGACGTGTTCCGCGGAGATGATCGTGCCCTGCACGACCAGGATCTCCACGCCCGCGGCGAGGAGGTCCGGGGTCAGTTCAGCGGCTCGCTGGGGGCTGACGCGGACCGCCACCGTGACGCCCGAGTCGCGGACCTCCTTGATGGCGGCCGCCACCAGGTCGATGCGGACCGGGGCGGAGTGGAGTTCCTGGAGGACCTTGACCGGGGCTCCGGGGTCGTCCGTGTCCTCCGTGGCCTCGACCAGGCGGAAGAGGGCCTCCTCCACGTTGGCGTGCCTGGCCCAGAGGCCCTCCGCGTTGAGCACGCCCAAGCCGCCCAGTTCGCCAACCGCCACGGCCGTGCCCGGCGACACGATGGCGTCGGTCGGGTGGGTGATGAGCGGGATGTCGAAGCGGTAGGCGTCGATCTGCCAACTCGTCGAGACGTCCTTCGACGAACGCGTCCGCCGGGAGGGGATGATCTCGATGTCGTCCAGCTCGTAGGCCCGCCTCGCGGTCCGGCCCATGCCGATCTCGACCAGATCGCGCACTTTTGATCCTCTCAGCGGGTGGTGTAGTTGGGGGCTTCGACGGTCATCGTGATGTCGTGCGGGTGGCTTTCCTTCAGGCCCGCCGCGGTGATCCGGACGAGCTGCGCGTTCTGCAGCTCCGGGATCGTGCGGGAACCCGTGTAGCCCATCGCCATGCGGAGGCCGCCGACGAGCTGGTACGCCACCTGCGCGAGCGGGCCGCGGAACGGGGTGCGGCCCTCGATGCCCTCCGGCACGAGCTTGTCCTCGGACAGCACGTCGTCCTGGAAGTAGCGGTCCTTCGAGTACGACTTGGTGTCGCCCCGACCGGACATCGCGGCGAGCGAACCCATGCCGCGGTAGGTCTTGAACTGCTTGCCGTTGACCAGGATCAGGTCACCGGGGGCCTCGGCGGTGCCCGCGACCAGGCTGCCGACCATGACGGCGCTCGCACCGGCCGCGATGGCCTTCGCGATGTCGCCGGAGTACTGGATGCCGCCGTCGCCGATCACCGGCACGCCCGCCGGGCGGCACGCGAGGTACGCCTCGTGGATCGCGGTGATCTGCGGGACGCCGACACCGGCGACCACGCGGGTCGTGCAGATGGAGCCGGGGCCGACGCCGACCTTCACGCCGTCCGCGCCCGCGTCGACCAGCGCCTGCGCGCCGAGGCGGGTGGCGATGTTGCCGCCGACCACGTCCACGGTGTCGCCCAGTTCCTTCTTGAGCTTCGAGACCATCTCCAGCACGCCGCGCGAGTGGCCGTGCGCGGTGTCGACCATGAGCACGTCGATGCCCGCGTCGGCCAGCGTCATCGAGCGCGCGAACGCGTCGTCGCCGACACCCACGGCGGCGGCGCACAGCAGCCTGCCGTCGGGGTCCTTCGAGGCCAGCGGGTACTGCTCGGTCTTGACGAAGTCCTTGACCGTGATCAGGCCGCGGAGCTTGCCGTCGCCGTCCACGATCGGCAGCTTCTCGATCTTGTGGCGACGCAGCAGGCCCAGCGCGGCCTCGGCCGACACGCCGACCTGCGCGGTGACCAGCGGGCCCTTGGTCATGACCTCGCTGACCTTGCGCTTGTGGTCCACCTCGAAGCGCATGTCGCGGTTGGTGATGATGCCGACGAGCTTCCCGGACGGGTCCGTCACGGGGACGCCGGAGATCCGGTACCGGGCGCACAGGTCGTCCACGTGCGCGATCGTGTCCTCGGGCGTGCAGGTCACCGGGTCGGTCACCATGCCCGCCTCGGAGCGCTTCACGGTCTCGGCCTGGCTGGCCTGGTCCTCGATCGAGAGGTTGCGGTGCAGCACGCCGATACCGCCCTGGCGGGCCATCGAGATGGCCATCCGCGCCTCGGTCACGGTGTCCATCGCGGCGGAGGCCAGCGGGATCCGCAGCGTGATGTTGCGGGAGATCCGGGTGCTGGTGTCGACGTTGCTGGGCACGACGTCGGATTCCGCAGGCTGCAACAGGACGTCATCGAAGGTCAGTCCCAGCATCGCGAACTTGCTCGGGACTCCGTCAACGTTGAGCTCGCTGGTCATAGCGGGTGACAAGCCTTCCGTCGTGCTGCGGTCCCACCGCGAGCGGATCGGGCTTCCGCTTGGGGGCAGCATCTGATTCTCGACCCTGCTGGCAGGTCTGGGGCGTTCACGTCATGGTATCTGGGCGGTCGGGTCGTCCCGCCCGGTACCGTGCGGGGTCGTGCCGCACGACGCCTTGCCACCAGACCCCTTCGCCGAGGATCCGGAAGATCCCGCGAAGGCCATGGTCGAGCCAGAAGAAGACCACGAGCACTCCGAGATGGGCGACGAGGAACGCGCCGAACTCGTGGGTGACCTGAGCGACCTCGCCGTGTACCAAGCGCTGCTGGAACCCAGTGGTGTGCGGGGAATCGTGGTGGACTGCGGCGAATGCGAGGAGCCGCACTTCCACGACTGGGCGCTCCTGCGCGCCAGCCTGGAGCAGCTGCTCAACGACGGCCACATGCGGCCGCACGAGCCCGCGTACGACCCGGACCCGACCTCGTACGTCACGTGGGAGTACTGCCGCGGGTACGCCGACGGGGTCACCGCGAGCGAGAGCGCCCGCTGACGGTGTGACGAAGCCCGCCCCGGAAACCGGGGCGGGCTTCGTCACATCTCGGGTCTCGGGCTACGAGGTCGGGGTGATGTTCTCCGACCGCACCGTGGCTCCGCCCGTCGACGCGCCGGTGTCCTCCGGCGGCGGGGGCGGCGGAGTGCTGCTGGACGTCGTCGGCGGGGGCGGCGAGGGCGTGGTGGTCGTCGTCGAGGTCGACGTCGACGTGTCGACCGTCGTGGTGTCCTGCGCGCTCGTGGTCGTCGGGTCCGTGGACCTCGTCGGCTTCGGCTTCTTCGTCGTGGTCTGCGGGGTGCCCGGCGTGGTCGGCGTCGTGCTGATCAGCTCGTCCAGCAGCGCCGTGTGCTTCTCGGACAGGACCACGTGGCCGTCGTCGGCGGACACCTTCGGCAGGGCGACGCCCGCCTTGTCCAGCGCGTCCTTGGCCTCGTTGACCTTGCCCTCGCGCAGCGCGGCGCGGGCGGCGTCCAGGTCGCTGTTCACGGCGACGGCGGCCTCGACCGACTGGGCGTGGTCGGAGTACAGCACGCGGGTGAGGCCCCACAGCGGGTCGCCGGGCTGGGCGTCGCGGGCCACCAGGCTGACGCCGGTGAACGCGATCGCCAGGATCGCGGCGGCGCTGGCGAGCGGGATGAGGAACCGGTGCCGGGACCGGGGCGTCGGACGGGCGGCCTCGATCGTGGCGAGCGCGGTGTCCGTGTCCACCAGGTCCGAGATGGCCTGGCTGTCCACGTCGTGCCGCCACGCCAGCAGCATCGCGTTGAGGTCGTCCTGGACGAGGTCGCCGACGCGCTCCGGGTCCTTGCCGCCGAGCGCGTCGAGCAGCGCGTCGTCGGCCTGGATGCCGGACAGGTCACCGGCGGCGAACGCGTCGCCGCCCGAGTCCGCCGACTGATCGTCCGAAGGGAGGGGATCTCTCCCGTGCTGTCCGCGCACGACTTCTCCGTTGTCCTTCTCGTGCTGGTCGGCCACTCAGACCACCTCCTCGGCTGCCAACGTCTTGCGAAGCCTGGACAGCGCGCGGTGCTGCGCCACCCTGACCGCTCCGGGAGTCGACCCGACCGCGTCCGCGGTCTCCTCGGCCGACAACCCGACCACCACCCGGAGCAGGAGGATCTCCCGCTGCTTCTCGGGTAGGACTCGCAAGAGCTGGGCCATCTGCCCGGTGAGTTCGCCTTGCATGGCGCGCTGTTCAGGACCCGCTTCGGTCTCGGGCGCGTCCGGCACTTCCGGAACCGGTTCGGAACGGTTGCGCGCGGCGGACCGATGCGAGTCGGCCACCTTGTGCGCGGCGATCCCGTACACGAACGCGAGGAAGGGCCGACCTTG
The DNA here is from genome assembly GCF_042738955.1 of Umezawaea sp. NPDC059074. Classification (NCBI taxonomy): domain Bacteria; kingdom Bacillati; phylum Actinomycetota; class Actinomycetes; order Pseudonocardiales; family Pseudonocardiaceae; genus Umezawaea; species Umezawaea sp. NPDC059074. The sequence goes on along the minus strand of NZ_JBHYHC010000008.1, from coordinate 58,508 downwards.
GTCGCGGTAGCTGGGCAGGGCCGTCAACACCGCGAGACACACCTCCTGGGCCACGTCGTCCGCCGAAGCGAAAGACCTTTCCTGTCTTCCGACTCGGGCGCGGCAGTACCGCACCACCAAGGGACGGATCGAAGCCAACAGGCGCTCAGTGGCAGGCCTGTCGCCTCCGACGGCCGCGCCTACTTCGGCGTCCAGTCCGTCCCCCAAGTTGGTCATCGCAGACAGCAGCCCCGGTGTTACGCCTAGGCGTATCGACAACAAACAGCACGCGACGATCGACGTCACCCGTACTGGTGACCCACACCGTACCGGCAGGGTGGGCAAATGGCGGAAGGAGGGGCCTAACCAGCCCCTCTGACCAGCGCGACGCGCACAACCGTATCCAGCCCGGCGACAAGTCACCGGGCTGGATGAGGATACCCGCGATCGTGGGTCGTGATCTAGGACACGAGACCGCGGCGGAAGCCGTGGGCGACCGCCTGGGCGCGGTCGCGGACACCCAGCTTGCGGAACAACCTCCGCGCGTGGGTCTTCACGGTGTCCTCGGACAGGTAGAGCTCGCGCCCGATCTGACCGTTGCTCTTGCCCTGGCTCATGCCGCGCAGCACCTGGAGCTCGCGCTCCGTGAGCTGGACACCGGGATCCGAGGGCTGACGAGGGGCAGGCACCGACGTGCTCGCGAGGGTGTGGGCCAGCGCGGCCACCAGCTCGGGACGGGAAGCGTCCCAGCGGAGGTAACCGCGGGCGCCACCCGCGATCGCGGCGGCGATGCTGCCCGCGTCGTCCGGGGCACCGAACACGATGACGTTGGCCTGCGGGTTGGCCGAGACGAGCCGCCGGGTTGCTTCGACACCGGTCGGGACGGCGCGCTGGGTACCTACCAGCACGACGTCGACAGGCTGACGTGAAAAGCGAGCCAACAACTCGTCACCGTGCGCTACGCAATCAATGCGACTAACCCCGGGGACGGCCGACATGACACGGGTGAGGCCCTCCCGCACGCTGCGCCGGTCGTCGCAAATAAGGACCGTAGTCACGGGGACTCCTTCCTGCAGCCGAGTGACGTTTCATCTCCCCTATCGGACGCTGGAGGCCCAACCTTGACACGATCCGGTGCTTAATCCGTCAAGAACTTCGACCAGGGGTCTGCGTTCGGGGGTTCCCCGGAACGGAGCAGCGCCGTCGGCACCCAGGGCGAGTCGAGGGCCAACCGCCGCCCGATCGGATCAGCTCGGCGTAACACGCAGCTCAGAGCCTCGGTAGCCCGTACGGGAGGATTACCCGCCGCAGATGGGTCATGCTCGACGAGCACGAATGCCGTCGGCCAGATCAACGACCACAGGTCTCGTTTGGTAATGTGAGTTAGGTCACACTCGAGTAGCTCAACCCCGCGAGCCACCCCGTCGGCGGTCCCCCACACGACCAACGACGTCCCCAGAACGAGGTCGGACTTCAGCGCGTGGCGCACGGCCCCCGCCTCGCGGGCGGTCCTCGCGGCGGCCTCGGCGGGCGCGACGGCCCGGTCCGCGTGACCCTCCGCTAGTTCGATCTCCGCCGCCACCCACCCGTGGCGCACCTCGGTCCGCCAGCACGTGGGCTCCACCCTGGCGTGCAGCAGCCGCGCCTCACGCGTCCTACCAGCGCCGATGGCGTCCGCCGCGAGCCCGAGCAGGGCGTCCGCGCGGGCGCCCGCGACATCCACCCCGTCGGGGTCGGCCGGGCCGGACGTCGGCGCGGTCGCCAGCGCACGGGCGTCGAGGCCGCGCGCGACGGCGTGACCGCCCAACTGGCGGCGGTGCGAGGCGAGCGTGGAGGCGGCCAACGAGGCGACGACGCGGTCCCGGTCGCCCAGCAGCCCGCCCAAGGCCGTGGCCGCGGCGGCGTAGTGGCCCTGGCCCCCGAGGACCACCGCGGCCAGCCAGCGGTCCCTCGCGGACCCCTCCGCGAGGGTGCTCCAGACGGGTGTCTCCGGGCAGTCCCCGAACGCCGCGCGTCTCAACTGGTCGTCCACGGTTACATCGTGCCGGGTTCCGACGACTCAGTCAGCAGACCGCCTGCTCGATCACGGCGGCCGCCGTGCCCAGGTCATCGATCCGCTCGGCCGTGGACGGGACGACACCCCGTTCCCAGCCGGGGCCGCCCACGAACAGGCGAGTCCGCTGCCTCGTTCGTGGCAACGCCGCGAGCGCCCCCGGATCGGCGTAGCGCGGCAGCTGCGCCCAGAGCACCACGGCGGCGGGCGCGACGCGCCGCACGGCGGACCGCAGCGCCTCGGCGGGCAGCGCCGCGCCGAGCTGACGAATCCCCACCCCGCGCTGCGACAGGACCGCCGCCAACGGGTACAGCGGGATGTTGTGGCGCTCGTCCGGCATGCACGCCAGCAGCACCGGGCGGTGGTTGCGGGGAGTGGTCACCACGGGCGTCACGCGGATCATCGCGGCGAGCACGCACTCGTTCAGGAGGTGCGACACCTCGACGCCCGCGCCCGAGTGCTCCCACCGCGCGGCCATCGCGCCGAGCAGCGGCCGCACCACCTCGTCCCACGTGGTGATCACGCCGTCCTCGCCGAGCGAGTCGGCCAGGATCTGCTGCGCGGCGGCGGAGTCCATCGCCAGCACCGCCCGGCCGAGACCCCGCGCGCGACGGCCCGCCCCCGGCATCCGCAGCCCGCGACCACCGCTGCCCGCCCCGACCTCGCCACCGGTCAACACCGGTTCCGGGGCCTCCGCGACCGACGACGTCGACCGGGGCGCGGGCACCCGCTCGGCGAGCGCGTACTTGGCGGCCTCCGCCGACGACGCCCCCCGCAGCAGGGCCCGCTGCATCAACTCCAAGCGGGCGATGTCACCCGGCGCGTACTTCCGGTGTCGCCCGGTCGTGTGATCACTGGGTCCGAGGCCGTAACGGCGGTCCCACGTCCGGAGAGTCGCCGGAGCCACCCCGAGCCGACGGGCGACCGCGGCCACCGACAACACCAGCCGATCGACCGGATCCTCTTCCGCAGCGCCGGATTCCGGCTCACCGCCGGTCGGCGCGGCGGGATGTTCCGGATGCGTCATCACGCGGTCATCGTCCGGTCACGGAGCCCTCGCGGCAACTCCGGCGGGTGAGTGCCCGAGCACCGGGCGATCACCCATCGGCTGAATAACCGGCTTTCTGGTGCTCGACCCCTTGAACAAGTTTTGGCGCGGTTCTACGGTGGATCAACATTAAGCCGAATGGAGCAGTCCACAGCAGTGGGCCAAGGAGGCGGTCTCGACATGGCGGACACCCGAAGGCTCCCCGGACCCAACGCCGACGTGTGGGACTGGCAGATGACCGGGTCTTGTCGCGGGATGGACAGCGCGTTCTTCTTCCACCCGGACGGGGAACGCGGGCCCGCACGGGCCCGGAGGGAAGCACGGGCCAAGGCGGTCTGCCTCGCCTGCCCCGTGCTGGAGATGTGCCGACGACACGCCCTGGCGGTGCAAGAGCCGTACGGGATCTGGGGCGGGCTGTCGGAGTCGGAACGGGACAACATCATCAAGTCGCGGAAGCGGCAGCTGGCGTTGACCTGAGCGGGACGGCGGGGCGGGTGCTCCGGGCGCGGTCGGCGTGTCGAGGGAGCCGACCGGGCGCGGAGTGCGCGACTCGGTGGTGAAGGGGCGGTTCCTCTGCTGAGGGGCCGCCCTTTCCGCTGTCCGGGGCTCGGCAAGGGGCCCTCTTGCCGAGTCGGTCAACGGGAGCTGGTCAACGCCTTCGGTCGGCGGAAACCGGCCGGCGAGCACTAGTCAGCGTGCTGTCGCCAGCAGAAGCCGGTCAGCACTGTCGATCGGCGGTCGCCGGTCGGTGCTGTCGGCTCGGGTGCCGGTCAGCGCTTCTGCGGCAGGACGCAGGTGGGGGCCGGGTCGTCGACCATGGCGGTCGTCACGGCGACCTGGTCGGGGTTGATCCGCTCGGCGACCAGGAGCAGCGTGCTGCCCTGGGGGATCGAGCTGGGCTGGATGAGGAAGCGGCTGCCCACGAGGTCGGTCGGGGCTCCCGCGCCACCGATCACGAAGGTGTCGCCCGTGACCGTGGACGCGCAGTTGGGGTCCGTCACGACGGCCTTGGCCCGCACCCCCAGCTCGGCGAGCCGGGCGTTGGCGCCGTCCAAGCCCGCTACCTGGGTGAAGGACACCTCCACGTCACCGTTGGACTGGACCTCCACCGCGAACGCGGGCGGTGCGCCGACCCCGCCGGTGGCGGTGAACGCCACCGCCGCCACGGCGGCCACCCCGAACGCGCCGAGCGTGAGCGGCACCGCGCGCCGCTTGGCCGGCCGCACCGTCCGCTCGGCCGTGGCGAGCGCGGAACCGTGCTCGTCGACCAGGTCGGACCACAGGTTCTCCTCGAAACTACCCATAACGCTTCTCCTCTGTGCGCAGTCGGGCACGGGCGCGGAACAACCGGATGCGCAGGGCACCGGAGGAAACCCCCACCGCCGTCGCCGCTTCCTTGGGGGTGAGGCCCGCCAGGTCGACCAGTTCGATCACCGTCTGGTCCAGCGGCGGCAGGGCACGCAGGCGGTCCATGAGCGGTTGGCCCGCTCGTTCGGCGTCGATGCGGCGGACCAGTTCGTCCGCTTCGTCGACGTCGAGGACCCGCCGTCCGGCGTGTCTGCGCGCCGCGTCCTCGCGCCGCGTGGCCTTCTCCAGGGACTGGGCGAAGACGCGGCGCGCGATGGCGAACAGCCATCCGCGAACCGTGCCCTTGGCCGGGTCGAACGTGGCGAACGAGGTCATCGCCTCCACGAAGGTGTCCGCCGTGAGATCGGCGACGGTCTGCGGATCGCTGCTGCGGCGCGCGAAGAACGCCGTGATCCGCTGGGCCTCGGCCCGGTAAACCGCCTCGAACTCAGCGAGCAACCCCTCAGTCGGCACCCGCGGGCCGGATCGGGTCAACGCGTCGGTCGGTTTGTTCACACCCATGACTTGCCCCTCACCCCTCCCACCGTTACGCACCAAGCTCCCCCACCCAGCCCAACCCCACCACCCAACAGCACCAGCCTCCCCTCCCAACACAACGCCCCCGCCCCGTCGACACGCCCCCGTACCGACGAACCGCCCCCGACCCAACGCCCCTGGCTTGAACGGCTCCGTCTCGACGAGACGGTCCCGTATCGACGAAACGGACCCGACGCACGATCACCCGCCATCTGGACAGGACGGTCACGTCCCGACGAGACAGACGCGACCCGACGAGCGGAGCTGGGCAGGCCAGCCTCAACTCGGCTAGGCAAGCGGGCCCTGGAACGGCTGGACTAGATCGGCCTGCCAGAACAAGCCCAGTCCGGCACGAGCTCAGGTGGGCGCGGCTCTGGCGGCGCGCGGTCCGAGTCGGCGCGGTTCGGCGGCGCACGGCCCGGCGGCGCGGCCCTGGCAGCGCGCGACTCGGGAGGTGGGCGGCTCGGGGGTGTGGAAGGCGTGGGCATGCGAAAGGGGCGGCACCGGTGAAGGTGCCGCCCCTTTTGTCGCGTGCTGGTGGAGCTAGTGGCCGTGTCCGTGGCCGTGGCCTGCGGCTGCCGCGGGTTCCTGTTCCTTCTTCTCCACGATGGCGCTCTCCGTGGTGAGCACCATGCGGGCGATGGAGGCCGCGTTGGTGACCGCGCTGCGGGTGACCTTGACCGGGTCGATGATGCCCCAGTCGAGGAGGTCGCCGTAGACCAGCGTGGCGGCGTTGAAGCCGAAGCCCCAGTCGCCTTCGCGGACCTTGTTCACCACGACCGCGCCTTCGAGGCCCGCGTTCGTGGAGATCCAGAACAGCGCCGACGAGAGGGCCTCGCGGACGATCGCGACACCGGTCGCCTCGTCGCCCGTGCGGTCGAGGCCGCCGTCGAGGACCTTCGCGGCGTGCACCAGTGCGGAGCCGCCGCCGGGGACGATGCCCTCCTCGACCGCTGCCTTGGTGGCGGCGACCGCGTCCTCGATGCGGTGCTTCCGCTCCTTCAGCTCGGTCTCGGTGGCGGCGCCGACCTTGATCACGGCGATGCCGCCGGAGAGCTTCGCGAGGCGCTCCTGGAGCTTCTCGCGGTCCCAGTCGGAGTCCGTCGCCTCGATCTCGCGGCGCAACTGCTCCGCGCGACCGGCGATGTCGGCCTTGGAGCCGCCACCGTCGACGATGGTCGTGTTGTCCTTGGACACCACGATGCGGCGGGCGGAGCCCAGCACGTCGAGGCCGACCTCGGACAGCTTCAGGCCCACCTCGGCGGCGATGACCTGGCCGCCGGTGACGACCGCGAGGTCGTCCAGGAACGCCTTGCGGCGGTCGCCGAAGAACGGCGCCTTCACGGCGACGACGCGGAGCGTCTTGCGCAGGGCGTTGACCACCAGGGTGGACAGCGCCTCGCCCTCGACGTCCTCGGCGATCACGACGAGCGACTTGCCGGACTCGGCGACCTTCTCCAGCAGCGGCAGGAAGTCGGCGAGCGCCGAGATCTTCTCGCGGTGCAGCAGGATGAGGGCGTCCTCGAAGACCGCTTCCTGGGCCTCGAGGTCCGTGGCGAAGTGCGCCGAGATGTAGCCCTTGTCGAACTGGACGCCCTCGGTGATCTGCAGCTCGGTGAGCATCGTCGAGGACTCCTCGACGGTGATCACACCGTCCTCGCCGACCTTCTCGATGGCTTCACCGAGGAGGGCGCCGATGGACTCGTCGCGCGAGGACACGGTGCCGACCTGCGCGATGTTCTCGCGGCCCTTCACCGGGGTGGCCTTCGCCTTGAGCGCGTCCACGACGGCGTCGGCGGCGGCCTGGATGCCGAGGCCGAGCGCGGTCGGGTTCGCGCCCGCGGCGACGTTGCGGAGACCGACGCGCACCATGGCCTGCGCGAGCACCGTGGCGGTCGTCGTGCCGTCACCGGCGACGTCGTTGGTCTTGGTCGCGACGGCCTTCGCCAGCTGCGCGCCCAGGTTCTCGAACGGGTCGTCCAGCTCGATCTCGCGAGCGATGGTGACACCGTCGTTGGTGACCGTGGGGCCACCGAACTTCTTGTCGAGGACGACGTGGCGGCCAGCCGGTCCAAGGGTGACCTTGACCGTGTCGGCCAGCTTGTTCACGCCGCGCTCGAGTGCCCGACGAGCGTCCTCGTCGAAGCTGATCTGCTTGGGCATTGCCTAGCCTCTCTTGTGCGAAACGCCCCGGTAGCCCCGGTGTGGGGTCGCCGGGGCGCTTGCGTGTCAGCCGAACGACTAGTTGATGACGGCCAGCACGTCGCGGGCAGAGAGGATGAGGTACTCCTCGCCGTTGTACTTGACCTCGGTGCCGCCGTACTTCGAGTAGATGACGACGTCGCCGACAGCCACGTCCACGGGGACGCGGTTGCCCTTGTCGTCGATTCGGCCCAGGCCGACCGCGATGACCTTGCCCTCCTGGGGCTTCTCCTTCGCGGTGTCCGGGATCACGAGGCCGGAAGCGGTCGTGGTCTCGGCCTCGCTGGCCTGGACGACGATCTTGTCCTCGAGCGGCTTGATGTTCACGCTCACCGGGCTGACCTCCACGGTCATTGAAAGCGTTGGCAGGTGGGTACGGCACCTGCCACCCCGCCGTCGCGGGGGTCGGGGCGGTACTGGCGCCGTGTGATTAGCACTCTACCCACTTGAGTGCCAACGCTTCAACGGAGGGGCGGGCTCGACTGTTCGGGGGAAGCCCCGGAACGCCCCAGCGCTGCGCCGAAGGGGTGGCCTGTGCGCCGGGACACGCCGTCTCAGAACACCTGGATCGTGCTCACCGGCAGGCCCGGAGTCGTGGACAGGTCGATCGGCGACGGCTTCGCGCCCGCCGCCACGAGGTGGGCGCCGATGGCGGCGATCATCGCCCCGTTGTCGCCGCACAGCTTCGGGCGCGGCACGCGCAGGTGGATGCCCGCCTCCGCGCAGCGCTCGGCCGCGAGGCCGGAGATGCGGGAGTTCGCGGCCACGCCGCCCGCGATGACGAGCGTGTCGATGTCCAGGTCCTGGCACGCCCGGATGGCCTTCATCGTGAGGACGTCGGCGACGGCCTCCTGGAACGACGCGGCCACGTCGGCGAGCGGGATCTCCTCGCCCGCGCGCTCGGCCTTCTCGACCCAGCGGGCCACGGACGTCTTCAGCCCGGAGAACGAGAAGTCGTAGCGGGCGTCGCGGGGTCCGGTGAGGCCGCGCGGGAACGCGATGGCGCAGCCGTTGCCGGTCTTGGCGAGCTTGTCGATCGGCGGGCCGCCGGGGTACGGCAGGTCGAGCAGCCGGGCGACCTTGTCGTAGGCCTCGCCCGCCGCGTCGTCGACCGTCGAGCCCAGCTCGGTGATCTTGTGCGCCAGGCCCTCGACCAGCAGGAGCTGGGAGTGGCCGCCGCTGACCAGCAGCGCGAGGCACCGCTCGGGCAGCGGGCCGTGCTGGAGGGTGTCCGCGGCGACGTGGCCCGCGAGGTGGTTCACGCCGTAGAGCGGCTTGCCGAGCGCCGCCGCGTACGCCTTGGCGGCCGAGACGCCGACCAGCAGCGCGCCCGCGAGGCCGGGACCGGCGGTGACGGCGATGGAGTCGATGTCGGACAGGCCGACGCCCGCGATCTCCAGCGAGCGGCGCATGGTCGGGACCATGGCCTCCAGGTGGGCGCGGCTGGCGACCTCGGGGACGACGCCGCCGAACCTGGCGTGCTGCTCGACGCTGGACGCGACCTCGTCGGACAGCAGTTCCACGGCCCCGTCCGGGCCCAGTCGGACGATGCCGACACCGGTCTCGTCGCACGAGCTCTCGATGCCGAGGATGAGCCTGTCGGTCACGGGTTTTCCCTCACAACGGCGGGGCGGGCCATCGTGTGCGCGTCCGCGCCCGACGGCTGGTAGTAGCGGCGGCGCAGGCCGATCTTCTCGAAGCCGTGCGCGACGTAGAGGCCGATGGCGGGGTCGTTGTCCGTGCGGACCTCGAGGAACACCGGGGCGCTCACCTCGTCCGCGCGCTCCAGCAGCGCGCGGAGCAGGCGCTTGCCGACGCCGCCGTGCTGGTAGCCCTGGTCGACGGCGAGGGTGTGGACGCTCGCCTCGAAGTCCGGGTCGCGGCCGGTGATGGCCAGTCCGCCGTAGCCGATGAGCGTGCCGTCGGCGAGGTACGCGCCGAGGTAGTGGTTCCCCACCGCCATCTCGGAGAGGAACGAGGTCGCGCTCCACGGGTCGTCGCCGGGGAACAGCTCGTGCTCGATCTCGACGCAGCGCGGCACGTCCTCGCGGCGCAGCGGCGCGATCGTCACCAGGCCTGCGCCGCTCATGCCCGCGTCACCTTCTTGCGGCCGACGGGCTCGACGGCGTCGGGCCTGCGCAGGTAGAGCGGGGTCAACGGGCCGGGCTCGGCGCCCGCGAGCACCTCGGCGCCGGCCACGGCGACCAGCGCCACCGGCGTCGGGTGGTGCGGTCCGACGACCGGGAAGCCGAGGACGTCGGCGTACAGGGCGGCCCCCTCCCCCACGGCGGAGCGCACGGCGAGGCCGCGGTCGGCCAGGTCGGCGGGGCGGTCGACGCCGGGACCGTCGGTCCGGTGACCGGCGGCGTCGTAGACGGCCCAGTACACCTCCTTGCGGCGCGCGTCGGTGGCGACCAGCAGCGGCTCACCCGTGCCCGCGGCGAGCGCGATGGCGTCCGGGGTCGGCACCGGGTACACCGGGCGGTCCAGCGCCTGGCCCAGCGCGGCGGCCGTGACGAGGCCGACCCGCAGGCCGGTGAACGGGCCGGGGCCCGCGCCGACGACGATCGCGTCCACGTCCGCGAACGTCTTCCCGGCTTCGGCGAGGGCGTCCTGGAGGTGCGGGGTGAGCAGCTCGCCGTGGGCCTTCGCGTCGAGCGTCACCCGCTCGGCGAGGAGTCGGGGCGGCGAATCGGCCGTCAGGTCGACTACACCGGCGGTGACCGCGGGTGTGGCGGTATCGATGGCGAGGACGAGCACGGTTGTCAAGGGTACGGGTGTTCGCGAAGCGGGCTTGCCTTGACGTCGGCGTCAAGGTGGAGCATCGCTGGCGGAGGAGGTCGGGATGCGCATCGGGGAGTTGGCCGAGATGGCCGGGACGACGACCAGGGCGCTGCGCTACTACGAGGCGCAGGGCCTGCTGCCCGCACGGCGGGACGCCAAGGGCCACCGGACCTACGACCGGTCCGACCTGCGGCTGGTCGCCGAGATCCGGTCGCTGACCGGCATCGGGTTCGCGCTGGAGGAGACCCGGCCGTTCGTGGAGTGCCTGCGGACGGGCCACCCGACCGGGGACTCGTGCCCGGCGTCGGTCGCGGTGTACCGGCGCAAGCTGGCCGAGGTCGACGACCTGATCGACCGGATGACGGCGGTGCGCGACCGGCTGCGCGAGCAGCTGGCGCTGGCCGACGTGCCCTTCTCCACGCCCGTGTGCGCGACGAGTGGTGGGAGCGAGCTTGAAGACGACGACTTTGCGGACGCTGACCGATGAGACGTTCGCCGACGCGGTGGGCAGCGGGACGGTGCTGGTCGAGTTCAGCGCCGTGTGGTGCGGGCCGTGCCGGATGATCGAGCCGGTGCTGGAGCAGATCGCCGAGGAGCGGGGTGACGCGCTGACCGTGGCCAAGCTCGACATCGACGCCAACCCGCGGACCGCGCGGGACCTGTCGGTGATGGCCGCGCCGACCCTGCACCTGTACAAGAACGGCGAGCTGGTGGCCCAGATGGTGGGCGCGAAGCCGAAGACGCACCTGGTGGCGTGGCTCGAACCACACTTGTGATGCACGGCGGGCTCGGGGGCCGGCATCGTTTGGCAGATGTTGATCCCCGCGCTCGCCACCGCTGAGATCTCGCTCGACCCTGCAAGCAGGTCTTCGGGAGACGAGATCGCGCTCGACTTCCCCGACAGGACGCTCACCTACCGGGAGCTGGCCGACGAGGCGCGCGCGGTCGCGGGTGGGCTGGCCGGGGTGGAGCGGGTGGCCGTGTGGGCGCACTCCACGGTCGAGGCGGTCGTCGCGATCGTGGGCGCGCTGCTGGCCGGGGTGCCCGTGGTGCCGATCAACCCGAAGATCGGCGAGCGGGAGCTGGCGCACATCATGTCCGACAGCTCGCCGGACCTGGTGCTGGACGGGACGCTGCCGTCCGGGCCGCCGGTCGAGGTGCGGGCGCTCGACCCCGAGACCCCCGCGCTGATCATCTACACGTCCGGGACCACCGGTCCACCCAAGGGCGTCGTGCTCCCCCACCGGGCGCTGACCAGCAACCTCGACTCGCTGGCCACCGCGTGGGAGTGGACGGCCGACGACGTGGTGGTGCACGCGCTGCCGCTGTTCCACGTGCACGGGCTGGGCATCGGCGTGCTCGGGCCGCTGCGGCGCGGCGGGACGGTGAAGCACCTCGGGAAGTTCTCCGTCGCCGCCGCCTCGGAGGCGTTGAGCGGTGGCGGGGTGATGTTCGGCGTGCCGACGATGTACTCGCGGATCGCCGCCGAGGTCGAGGCCGATCCCTCGCTGGCGGCCGGGTTCTCCGCCGCGCGGCTGCTGGTGTCCGGGTCCGCCGCGCTGCCCGCGACGGTGCACGAGCGGATCACCGCGGCCACCGGGCAGCGGGTGGTCGAGCGGTACGGGATGAGCGAGACCCTGATGAACACCAGCGTGCGGGCTGACGGGGACCGGCGGCCGGGGACGGTGGGGCTGCCGTTGGACGGGGTCGAGGTCCGGCTCGCCGGGGAAAACGACACTGCCGACGGCCAGGACAGCGACAGCGCAGGGATCGGCGAGATCGAGGTGCGCGGGCCGAACCTGTTCCTGGAGTACCTGAACCGGCCCGACGCCACGGCCGCCGCGTTCGTCGACGGGTGGTTCCGGACCGGCGACATGGCCGTGCTGGACCCGGACGGGTACGTGCGGATCGTCGGCCGCCGGGCCACGGACCTGATCAAGAGCGGCGGGTACAAGATCGGCGCGGGCGAGATCGAGAACGCCCTGCTGGAGCACCCCGGCGTCGCCGAGGCGGCCGTCACGGGCGAGCCGGACGAGGACCTCGGCGAGCGGATCGTGGCGTGGATCGTGCCCGCCCCCGGCGAGTTCCCGGCCGAGGCCGAGCTGGCCGACCACGTGGCGAGGCTGCTGTCCCCGCACAAGCGGCCGCGGGTGGTGCGGTTCCTGGAAGCGTTGCCGCGCAACGACATGGGCAAGGTCCTCAAGCGTTCCCTCGGAGCGTGATCCCGATGGGCGCGAACCCCCTCGGGTGGGCCGGGTACGGGGCCCAGTTGGGACGGGCCCGGTCGGTCACCGGGGGCGACGAGGCCGTGTCGTGGGAGCGGCGCGGCGACGCCGTGGCGATCTCGTTCGACTTCCGGTTCCTCGGCGGGTCGGTGGGCACGGCCACCGGCGACCTGATCGAGGAGGCGTTCGCGGAAGCCGGGTCCGAGGGGCTGCCGGTGGTGTCGGTGATCGCCACGGGCGGCAGCCGGATGCAGGAGGGGATGGCGTCGCTGCGGCAGTTGCAGCGGATCTCCCACCTGTGCGCGCGGCACGCCGAGGTGGGGCTGCCGCACGTGTCCGTGCTGTGCGACCCGACGACCGGCGGCATCTGGGCGTCGCTGGGCGCGGGGGCGGACGTGGTGCTGGCCGTGCCGGGGGCGCAGGTCGGCTTCGCCGGGTCACGGGTGCGGCCCGGCCCCGATCCCGCGTACACGAGCGAGGGCCAGTTCGACGCGGGCGCGGTGGACCTCGTCGTGGAACCGGCCGAACTGGGCGGCGTGCTCGGGGCGCTGCTGCCGCTGCTGATGGGCGGCGACCTGCGGCCCGCGTCCGTGCCGAGGGCGCTGGGCCTGACCGACCTGCCCGCCGACGGGTGGGCCGCCGTCGAACGGGCCCGCGCCGCGGAACGCCCCCGCGCCGCCGCCTACCTGGACGACTACTTCACCGCGCGGGTCCCGTTCAGCGGCGACCGGGCGGGCGGCGTCGATCCGGGGATGCTGTGCGGGATCGGGCTGCACGAGGGCCGGTCCGTGGTCTACGCGGCGCAGACCGGGACCGCGAACACGCCCGCCGGGTTCCGGACGGCCAGCCGGGTCGTGCGGCTCGCGGACCGGTTGGGACTGCCGGTGTTGACGCTGGTCGACACGCCGGGCGCGGCCAACGACGCCGCCGCCGAACGCGCGGGCGTCGGACCGGCCATCGCCGGGCTGTTCGCCACGATGGCCACCGCGCGGGTGCCCGTCACGACGCTGGTGATCGGCGAGGGCGGCTCCGGCGGTGCGCTGGCGCTGGCCTCGCCCGACCAGACGTGGATCGCACCCGACGCGTACTTCTCGGTGATCGCGCCGGAACTGGCGGCGGCCATCCTGAAGCGCGACCCCGCGCAGGTGGCCGCCACCGCGGACCAGCTCAAGCTCCGCCCGCAGGACCTGGTGGACCTGGGGATCGTCCGCGGGATCGCCGGGCCCTAGGGCAGTTCGCGGTCCACCCACGAGCCGTGCGGGAGCAGGTGGGCCAGGCGCACGTCGTCCTCGCGGCGCTCCAGGCGGATGAGCAGGTGGTCCTCGGAGAGGCGCTCGGCCGCGCCCTCGCCCCACTCGACCGCCACGACGGAGTCGACCAGGTCCGTGTCCAGGTCGAGGTCGTCCAGCTCCTCCAGGTCGCCGCCCAACCGGTAGGCGTCGACGTGGACGAGCGTGATGCCCCGCCCTTCCGGCGCGGGCTCGTGGACGCGCGCGATGACGAACGTCGGCGAGCTGACCCGGCCCGTCACCCCCAGCCCCGCGGCCAGTCCCCGCACCAGCGCCGTCTTGCCCGCGCCCAGCGGTCCAGCCAGGAGCAGCAGGTCACCGCCCCGGAGGAGCTTGCCCAACTGCTCGCCGAACGCCTCGGTGTCCTCCACCAGCGGGAGTTCCAAGGTCTTGTTCACGCTCGTCGCCACCATCGCCGTCGACTTTCGTCCTGCTCGGCGGCGGACCGCCGAATCAAACCGATCAGGTGCCCGGTGACCAGTTCCGGTTGTTCCAGCATGACCATGTGGCCCGCGCCGGGCGCGCGGACCAGTTCGCCGTCTGGCATCTCCTCGGCCATCCGCTCGGCGTGGCTGAACGGCGTGAGCCGGTCCGCGTCGCCGCTGATGACCAGCACCTCGCAGTGGCGGAGGCCCGCCAGCGCGCGGTAGCGGTTGTGCGTCCCCAGGGTCTCCAGGAACTCGGTGAGGACCTTGACGGAGGTCTGGTTGATCATCTTCTCCATCAGGTCCACCAGCAGCGGGCTGACCTTGCGGTCGCCGAACGCCAGCACCCGGATGCCGCCCCAGGTGAGCTTGTCGGCCCGCCTGCGCGCCCACTCGACGAGGCCCGGCTGGAACCCAGCCAGCCTGCCGACACCCAGCGTCACGGGGTTGTAGCGGGACAGCACGGACTTCGACAGGCCCGCGCCGCCGACCGCTCCGGCGGCCGTGCCGACCAGCGCCACGCCGCGCACGCGGTCCGCGAACAGCTCCGGCCGCTGCTCGGCCAGCGCCATGATCGTCATGCCGCCCATCGAGTGGCCGACGAGGACCAGCGGGCCGTCCGGGACGACCGCGCGGATCACCGCGTCCAGGTCGTGGGCCAGCTGCTCGATGGTGCTGCCCTCGGCGGTCGACCGCCCGGAACGGCCGTGGCTGCGCTGGTCGTAGAGGACTTGGCGGACCCGCGGCTCGGTGAGCTTCGCCAGGTCGCGGCGCTGGAAGTGCCAGCAGCGCCGGTCCAGCGCGAAGCCGTGGACCAGGACGACCGTGAGCTCCGGCTCCCCCTTGTCGTTGGGGAGCACCTCCTCGACGGACAGCGGCACGCCGTCGTCCGCGGCGACGGTGGACTCGTGGTCCGGCCGCAGTTCGCCGAGCGGCTCGTCGTCCAGCGGGTCGCCCGCCTGGCGCTCCTGGGACACCTTCTTGCGGTGCGCCGCCGCGCCCACGACCGCGCCCGTGGTGGCCGCGCCGAGGACACCCGCGGCCACGCCGACGGTCTTCCACAGGTTCATGTCTCCACCAGCTCCGGAGCGCCGACGTAGGTGCGGAGCAGGCGGGGGCGGTGCATCCCGGTGACGATCTCGTAGTCGATCGTGCCGGTCAGGTCGGCCCACTCGCGGGCCGTGGGCTCGCCCTGGTCGCCGGGGCCGAACAGCAGCACTTCGTCGCCCTCCTGGACGGGCAGGTCACCGCAGTCGACCATGACCTGGTCCATGCAGACCCGGCCGACGACCGGCAGCCGCCTGCCGCCGATCACGACCTCCATCCGGCCGGAGAGGCTGCGCGGCACGCCGTCCGCGTACCCGGCCGGGACGAGGGCGATCGTCGTGTCGCGCGGGGTCGTCCAGGTCAGGCCGTACGACACGCCCTCGCCCGCCGGGAGGCGCTTGGTCAGCGCCACGCCCGCGCGGAACGTCATGACCGGCTTCAGGTCCAGCGGCACGTGGACGGGGTTGAGGCCGTACGCGGCGATGCCGGGCCGGACGAGGTCGAAGTGCAGGTCCGGGCGGGTGATGAGGGCCGCGGAGTTGGCCAGGTGCCGCAACGGCGTGAGGCCCGCCGCGAGCGCCTGCCGGTAGGCCACGTCGAACCGCTCGGCCTGGAGGCTGATCGACGGGTGGCCGATCTCGTCCGCGCACGCCAGGTGCGACCACACGGCGACGACCCGGACGTCCGGCGTGGCGGCGGCCTCGGCGACCAGCGCGGGCCAGTCGGCGGGCTGGCAGCCGTTGCGGGACAGGCCGGTGTCGATCTTGAGGTGGATCCGGGCGCGCTTGCCGACGCGGGCCGCGGCCTCGGCGATCGTGCGGAGCATCCGCGTGGACGCGACCGAGATGTCCACGTCCGCGGTGACGCCTGCGGCGAAGTCCTCGCCCGGCAGGTCCAGCCACGACAGGACGGGCGCGGTGATGCCCGCCGCGCGCAGGGCCAGCGCCTCGGCCAGCGAGCAGGCGCCCAGCCACGTCGCGCCCGCGGTGAGGGCCGCCCGGCCCATGTCCACGGCGCCGTGGCCGTAGCCGTCGGCCTTGACCACGACCATGGTCGCCGCGCCGGTCCGGTCGGCCAGACCGGCGAGCACAGCGACGTTGCGGCGGAAGGCGGCGAGGTCGATGACGACTTCGGCGCGGGGGGTGGAGGCAGCCATGGCGCCAATCATGGTGTCACAGCCCGCACGGAACGAATCGCGTCCGGGATGGCGGCCAGCAGCGACGACGCCGGGATCGGGGCCCCGTCCGCCGCCAGCTCGCCCGCGAGCGAGTGGACGTGGGCGGCGCTCGCGGCCGCGAGCAGCGGGTAGACGCGCGCGGCCAGCAGCGAGCCGATCACGCCGGAGAGCACGTCACCGGAGCCCGCGGTGGCGGGCCACGCCCCCTTCGACCGGTTCACGGCCACCGCGCCGCCGGGGTCGGCGACGATCGTGGTGTTGCCCTTGAGCAGCACCACGGCGTTGAAGCGCTCGGCGGCCCGTTTGGCGGCGGCGACGCGGTCGTCGCCGACCTCCTCCCCCATCAGCCGCGCGTACTCGCGGTCGTGCGGGGTGAGGACGACGGTGGTGTCCGGGTCGCGGGCGTCCCACAGGTCCGGGTTGTTGGCGAACATGGTGATCGCGTCGGCGTCCGCGCACACCGGGACACCCGCGTCCAGGACGTAGCGGAGGACGTTCTCGGCGCTCAAGCCCGTGCCCAGACCGGGACCGACGGTCCACGCCTGCACCCGGCCCGCGTCGGTGATGGCCCCGGTGCAAATGGACTCGGGCCAACGGGCGCGCACGGCGTCCGCCGCCTGCCCGGCGTAGCGGACCAGGCCGGACGTGGCCAGCACCGACGCCCCGGTCGCGAGCACGGCAGCGCCGGGGTAGGTCGCCGACCCGGCGGCGATGCCCGTGACGCCCTGGCTGTACTTGTCGTCGCCGACACCAGGCACGGGCCAGGCCAGCGCCACGTCCGCGCGTTCCAGCTCCATGAGGTCCGGGCCGTGCAGCTCGGGCGTGAGGCCGATGTCGACCAGCCGCACGTCGCCGCAGGCGGCCAGGGCGTGGACCGGCTTGCGGCAGCCGAACGTGACGGTGGTGTGCGCCTCGACGAACGGGCCGCTGGTGGCGCCCGTGTCGGGGTCGACGCCGCTGGGCAGGTCCACGGCCAGGATCGGCGCGGTGACCCGCGCGACGTGCGCGGCGGCGTCCGGCCGGAGCGGGCCGTGCGCGGACAGGCCTACGACGCCGTCGACGACCAGGTCGACCTCGGGCAGTTCGGCGGCGACCCGGCCGCCCGCCTTCCGGAACGCGGCCAGGCCCGCCGGGTGCGCGCGGTCCGGGTTGAGCAGCACGGCGGTCACGGCCACGCCCCGGCGGCGGAGGAAGTACCCGGCCCAGAGAGCGTCCCCACCGTTGTTGCCCGCCCCGACCAGCAGACCCACCCGCCTGCGGCCGTTCAGCAGCTCCAGGGCGACCGTGGCCACCCCGAAGGAGGCGCGCCGCATGAGCGCGCCATCCGGGGTGCGGGCCAGCAGCCGGTCCTCGGCCTTCTTGACGTGTTCCGTGCTCCAGAAGCCGCGCATGGAACCAGCCTAGGGCGGCGGCCAATCCTCACCCGGTCTTTCCGGGCCCAGCCGCTCGCTCGCTCCACCGCCCCCGCGCCCCCGTACAACCAGTACGAGGGCGCGGGGGCGGCGAAGCGAGGGACCACCTGGACGACGGAACCACCGGATGAGGGTTAGCGGCCGCCGCCCTAGGGCGGCCTACTCGACCGTGACGGACTTCGCGAGGTTGCGGGGCTTGTCGACGTCGTAGCCGCGGCTGCGGGCGATCTCGGCGGCCAGCACCTGGAGCGGGACCGTCGAGATGAGCGGCTGGAGCAGCGTCGGCACGGCCGGGATCTCGATCAGGTGGTCGGCGAACGGCCGGACCGTCTCGTCGCCCTCCTCGGCGATCACGATCGTGCGGGCGCCGCGGGCCTGGATCTCGCTGATGTTGGACACCATCTTCGAGTGCAGGACCGCCCGGCCCTTCGGCGACGGCATGACGACGACGACCGGCAGGCCCTCCTCGATCAGCGCGATCGGGCCGTGCTTCAGCTCACCGGCGGCGAAGCCCTCGGCGTGCATGTACGCGAGTTCCTTGAGCTTCAGCGCGCCTTCGAGGGCCACCGGGTAGCCGACGTGGCGGCCGAGGAACAGCACCGCCTTCGAGTCGGCCAGCTCGCGGCCGAGCGCGCGGACCTGCTCGGTCGTGCCGAGCACCCGCGCGACGGCGTCGGGCATGGCCTCCAGCTCGCGGAACTCGCGGGCGACCTCGTCCGGGTACTTGGTGCCGCGCGCCTGCGCCAGGGCCAAGCCGACCAGGTAGTTCGCGGCGATCTGGGCGAGGAACGCCTTGGTCGACGCGACGCCGATCTCCGGGCCCGCGTGGGTGTAGAGCACGGCGTCGGACTCGCGCGGGATCTGCGCGCCGTTGGTGTTGCAGACGGCCAGCACGCGGGCCTTCTGCTCACGGGCGTGCCGGACGGCTTCGAGGGTGTCGGCGGTCTCGCCGGACTGGGAGACGGCGACGACGAGCGTGTCGCGGTCGAGCACCGGGTCGCGGTAGCGGAACTCGCTGGCCAGCTCGACCTCCACGGGGAGGCGCGTCCAGTGCTCGATGGCGTACTTCGCGATCAGGCCGGAGTGGTAGGCCGAGCCGCAGGCCACGACGATGACCTTGTCGACGTCGCGCAGGTCCTGGTCGGACAGCCGCTGCTCGTCGAGGATGATCCGGCCGCCGTCGAAGTGCCCGCGCAGGGTGTTCGCGAGCGCCTCCGGCTGCTCCTCGATCTCCTTGAGCATGAAGTAGTCGTGGCCGCCCTTCTCGGCGGCCGACAGGTCCCAGTCCACGGTGAACGGCTTCGCCGTGGCGGGCTCGCCGTGGAAGTCGGTGACCTCGTAGCCCTCGGAGGTGATCACGACGATCTGGTCCTGGCCCAGCTCGACGGCCTGGCGGGTGTGCTCGATGAACGCCGACACGTCCGAGGCGACGAAGTGCTCGCCCTCGCCGACGCCGACCACGAGCGGGGAGGAACGGCGGGCCGCGACGACCTGGTCCGGCACGTCGGCGTGCGTCACGACCAGCGTGAACGCGCCCTCCAGGCGGCGGACCACGGCGCGGACGCTCGCGGTCAGGTCACCGGCGGTCTCGCCCTCGGCGTACGCCCGCGCCACGAGGTGCGCGGCGGTCTCGGAGTCGGTGTCGCTGGCCATCTCGACGCCGAAGCCCTCGAGTTCGGTGCGCAGCGCGATGAAGTTCTCGATGATGCCGTTGTGGACGACCGCCACCCGGCCGGTCGCGTCCCGGTGCGGGTGCGAGTTCCGGTCCACGGGCGCCCCGTGCGTCGCCCACCGGGTGTGCCCCATGCCGGAGGTGCCGGTGAAGGCCTCCCGCCCGACCTCGTCGAGCCGGGCCTCCAGGTTCGCCAGCCGCCCGGCCTTCCGCTCGACGGTCAGACCGCCCTCGCCGTCCAGGACGGCGACACCCGCCGAGTCGTACCCCCGGTACTCCATCCGCCTCAGTCCGTCGAGCACGACGTCGAGCGCCGACCGGTGACCCACGTATCCCACGATTCCGCACACCCGGACAGAGTAGCTAGACCACGGCCGTAACCCGAAAGTGTGACCGGCTCGAGTTTGCCCAGGTCACAGGTCAATTTGGTGTAGACCAATCTGGCCGTGTGGCGCGAGTCTCGGGAACGGCCGCCATCCACTACGGTTCCAGGGGTGAGCGGCTACTCGGCGAAGCAGGCGTTGGACCAGCTCAGCAAGCCCGGCGAGCACGAGGTGCTGCGGGGCGACCTGGCTCTCGTCGGGCTGCCGGGGGCGGTGTTCACCCCCGCCTCCGGGTACGGGCTGCCCGCCGTCGCGTTCGGCCACGGCTGGCTCCAGCCCGTGGGCCGCTACCTCGGCCTGCTGCGCCACCTGGCGTCGTGGGGCATCGTCGCGGCGGCCCCGAACACCCAGCGCGGCCCGCTGCTGTCCGCCCGGCTGCACGCCGCGAACCTCAGCACGACCCTCGACATCTGCGCGGGCGTCCGGCTCGGCGACGGCGACATCAGCGTCGACCCGGCCAAGCTCGCCGTCGCGGGCCACTCGCTCGGCGGCGGCGCGGCCGTGCTGGCGGCGGCCGACGACGAGCGCGTGCGCGCCGTGATCACGTTGGCGGCCACGGAAACCCGACCGTCCGCATTGGACGCGGCCCGTCGCGTGACCGTCCCCGGACTGCACCTCGCCGCGGGCGAGGACCGGATCGCGCCGCCCGTCGGGCACGCCGAGGCCATCGCGGAGGCGTGGCTCGGACCGGTGCAGGTGCGGACGCTGCCGAAGGCCGGGCACCTCGGGTTCGCCGAGGGCAGGCACTGGAGCGAACTCCTGTTGGACGGCAAGGGGGAACGCGTCGCGAACAAGCTCGCGAAGGCGTTCACGACGGCGTTCCTGCTGCGGACGCTGACCGGCGACAAGACGTACGACGCGTTGCTGGACAACGACGTCAAGGGCGGCACCCTGACCTACCAGCGCGGCGCGCTGGCCCGCGCCCGGCACTGACCGGGTGGACCTGCGCCAACACGGCCTTCCCGGCGTGGACGACCCGCTACCGTCGGGGCCGTGACGCAACAACCACCACCGGGCTGGGCCCCTCCTCGCCAGGGGAGCATGGTCTTCGTCGTCGTAGCGGCTGTCGCGGCCGCCGGAGTCGCGCTGTTCTGGGCCGTGCTCGGCCTGATCAGCGTGCTGCACGCCGACGAGTTCGACACGAACCCGGACCTCGTCGCGGTGCAGATGAAGCAGACCGGCGGCAGCGCCGACACGTTGGCGCTGCTGGGGCGGCTCGCCGAGTGGAGCCAGTTCCTGCCCGTGCTGCTGTTCGGGTTCGCGGCGGTGCTGCTGGTGGCCCGGAAGATGGCCGGGGTGCTGGTGATCTGGCTCGGGGCGCTGCTCGCCGTGGCGCCGACGGTGCTGAAGGTCGTGTACCTGGACTACTTCGGGTTCACCGGGGTGAGCGTGGACGGCACGCAGGTGTTCGCGGTGGTGCTGGGCGTGGTCGCCGCGCTGCTGTCGGTGCTGCCGCCGTCGATCGCCGCACTGCGGGCGGGGAAGCCGCCGCAGGGGCCGCCTCCCGGTTTTGGGCCACCGCAAGGGTTCGGGCCGCCGCAGGGGTACGGACAGCCGCCGCAGCAAGGTTTTGGCCCGCCGCAGCAGGGTTACGGGCCGCCGCAGCAAGGGTATGGCCCGCCGCAGACCGGGTACGGGCCACCCGCGCCGGGCTACGGCCCGCCTCCGCGCTGACGATGTGACAAGGGCCTCCCCGCTTCGGCGGGGAGGCCCTTCGTCGTGGAGCAGATCAGGTGAGGTAGCTCTCGTTGCCGAAGTCGTCATCGTCGTCGGTCACCGGGCGGTGAGCGGGGCGGCGCGACGGCGGGGGCAGCGGCGGCCGGACCGGCGGCTGGGCCGGTTGTTCCGGGGCCTGGTGCTCACGGGCCCAGCGGCTGGGAGCCGGGGCCGGTGCGCCCTGGAGGAACGAGCCCTCCTCGGTGTGGGAGTTGCCCGCCAGGCGGGCGCGTTCCATCGCGGCCAGCTGCGCGGCGAACTCGTCCGGGGTGGCGTCGTCGTCCTCCACCGCGAAGTCGAGCTCGCTCGGCTTCTTCTTGACCGCGCCCTCGCGCTGGGTCTTCGCCATCTCACGCAGGCGGTCCACCAGGCGCTTCTGCTTGTCGACGAATTCCTTGTGGTTCTCGGCCGTGGCCTTGTCGACCTCGTCGAGTTTGCGGGTCGCCAGCTCCATCCGGGCCGAGTGCTCCGCCCGGATGCCCTCGAACGTCCGCTTGACGCTCTCCAAGGACTCCGTCATCGTGCGTTCTCCTCACCGAGAGCGCTCTGCACGCGGCCCAGCACGGCGTCGTCGTCGAACAGCGACCCGGTGGTGCGCCACTGGCTCGCGCCGCGCTCGGACTCGCCGTTGCCGCTCTGCTGCTGGCCGCCGCCCATCGGAGCGCCGCCCATCATGCCGCCACCCATCATGCCGCCGCCGGTCTGCGCCGCCTGGCCGCCGTCCTGCATGGACGGCAGCGTGGCCGAGCCGGGGTGGTCCGCCTGCGCGGCCGTGGTGTCGGCGAGGCTCGCGTCACCGCTCGGCGCGGGCGGGCCCCACATGGGGTCCGGGGCGGGCGCGGTGGGGATCTGCGGGCCGAACGCGCCGTCAGCGCGGTCGAAACCGCCGACCGGGCCCGCCGCCGACGCGCCGGACGTGGAGGTGGTGCCCTCCAGCGACGGCTCGCGGAACACCGGGTCCGCGCCGGACTGGGAGAAGCCCGGCTCGGTGAAGAACGACTGGGACGCCGAGGCGGGCTCGGTGAACCCCTGCTGCGCGAAACCCTGGTCGCTGAAACCGGGCTCGGTGAACCCCTGACCCGCGAAGCTCTGGCCCGCCGGCTCGGTGAAGCCCTGCCCGCTGAAACTCGGCTCGGCGAAGCTCTGGCCGCCGTCGAACGACTGGGCGGCGAAGCTCTGGTTCGCGGGCTCGGCGAAGCTCTGACCGCCCTCGAACGCGGGGTTGCCGAAGCTCTGGGCGAACGCCGGGTCGGTGAAGCCCTGGCCGCTGGTGAAGTCGCGGCCGAACGCGCGGTCGGCACCCGGTTCGGTGAAGGCCGGACCGCCGTCGGCGTACGCGGGCATCGTGGAGACGTCCGGCTTGCCGCCCGTCTCGGGCTCGTCCTCGCCGAACTCGACGCCGTACTGCTGCGGCTCGCCCTCGCCGTCGTCGACGGAGAGGCTGATCTCCCCGGTCAGCGGGTCGACCTCGGCCGTGATGGTCAGGCCGTCCAGTTCGATCACGGCCTTGCCGTCCGGGCCCGCCTGGATCGGGGTCGAGCCGTCAGGGGGCGAACCGGGCGTCGTGCCGCCCTGACCGCCACCCGCGGCCTGGCCGCTGGAACCGGCACCGGCACCGGCCTGACCGGACAGCGCCTGCGCCAGGCCCGCCGCGCCGTTCTGGCCCATCAGGGCCCTGGCGGCGTCCGGGTTCTTGCTGAAGTCGAGGTCGTAGGTCTTCGGCGGGGCGTTCGGCGTGTCGACGGTGACCTTGACGTGGCCGCGCGCGTCCGGCTCGGTGATCTTGATCTCGTTGGCGCCACTGGTGATCGTGACGCTCTCCGGGTTCTTCTCCTCGCCCTTGGTCGGGTCCGGCTTGCCGCCGTCGCCACCGGGGTGGTCCGGCTTCCCGTCGCCGTTGGCGTCGTCGGGCTTGCCGTCGCCGTCCTTGTCGAGCGGGTTCTGCGGCGTCGGCATCTCCGGGATCGGCGGCGTCGGAGGCGGGGTCCCGCCACCACCGCCACCCGTGCCCGAACCGCCGCCGCTCCCGCTGCCACCGCCGGTCCCGGAACCGCCACCGGTGCCCGTGCCGCTACTGCCGCTGGTGTTCGTGTTGCCGTTCCCGTTGCCGTTCTGCTGCGGCTTCTCCGCCGGGGGCTGCTCCTTGGGCGGGTCGAACGGCTTCGTGTTGAAGGCGTCGATCTGCTTGCCCAGCTCTTCCCACGTCTTGTCGACGGAGTCCTTCGTGGTCTTGCAGATGGTGTCGAACTGCGTCCACTTGCCGCTCACGTCGGGCTTGAACGTGTTCCTGATCCACTTGTTCGCCTCGTCGCGGACCAGGCGCTTCCACTCGTCGCCGTCGCCGCAGCTGTCGTCGATCGTGTAGTGCACGAACCCGGCGACGCGGCGCAGCTTCGCCTCGTCCTCGGCCGTGCAGCCGTCCACGACCTCCTTGATCTGGTCCGGGCTCAGACCGGCGATGTCGTTGACGTTGCGCACGCCTTCGAGGACGGTCCTGGCCTTGGTGTTCACCAGGCCGGACACGGTGTGGCACGCGGCCCTGGTGACCTCGGCGATGTGGTCGATGGCGTCGGCGTGGGTCGCGGCCTTCTGCGACATGCTCGTCACGAACGCGCGGGACGCGTCGGCGGCCTTGCCCGACCAGCCGGACCAGAGCTTGCTCATCGACTTCTCGGCGTCGCCCTGGCGGTCGCGGGAGTCCTGCGCGACCTGGCGCAGCTCGACGATGTCGATGTCGATCTTGTGGAAGTCGATGTCGCGCTGCTCGTCGTACCGCTTGCGCATGTTGTCGACGTTCGTGTCGACGGTGCCGCCGTCGATGATCTTCTTGGCGTACTCGTACACCGGCAGGAAGTTCTCGAAGTACTTCAGGCCGGGCGCGCCCGCGTTCAGCAGGTCGTTCGAGTTGCCGACACCCGCGCCGCCGTCGGACGCGCGCTGGTTCGACGCGTCCAGCGCGTCCTGCCCGGCCTTCTTGTCCTTCTCGTGCTGGGCGTTGCGCGCGTCACCGGCGTCCGCGGCCTTCTTGCCCTTGTCGTAGGCGTCGTTCAGCCGGTCTTCCGAGCTGTCCGCCCACGGCATGGCGTCCTTGGTCGCCTGCCACTGCCCGTCGCCCCACGAGATGTCGTAGTCGTCGAGGTACTCCTCCAGCTCGTCGTTGTGCGTGCCGGTGATGTCGTCCTTGACGTCGTTCGTGTAGTAGGCGAGGAGCAGCGCTTTCTTGTCCTCGTAGGACACCGCCGGGTTGTCGGCGACCTTCTTGACGTCTTCCCACGACGGAGTCGCCATCACTTGCCCCCGGCGTTGGAGAGGTTCTGCGCGTTCGCCGTGTCGGACCAGTCGTAGCCGTTGGCGGAGTTGCGGAGCTTGTCGGAGAGGCCCTTGAGCGCGGCGGCGTGCGAGGCGACCGCCTCGGCGATCTTCGGCAGCCCGGCGAGGTAGCGGGAGCCACCGGCGGTGTGCGCCCGACCGAAGTCCTGGGCGCCGACCGCGCTGGCCGTGACCTTCGCCTTGTACTCCTCGACGTCGGACGCGACCCCCTGGATGGTGGTCGCCGACGACATCATCTCGCCCGCATTGGCCTGGTAACCCGCCATGTGCTCCTGCCTCCCCTGAAGTCCCCGGTGAGACGCGGCCATGGCCCGCCGGGTTCCGCCCAGACTCCCAGGCCGCCGGTCCGCAAGGGGCCGGTTGGACCAGTCGGTTGCCTTAGTAAACAGCGACCGGGCGCGGTCGGCAGCGGATCACCACTGGCGGGGCGGCTGCTGGCCCTGGTTCGGCGGGTAGCCCGGCTGCTGGGGCGGGAAGCCCTGGTTCGGCGGCGGAAAGCCCTGGTTGGGCGGCGGAAAGCCCTGGTTGGGCGGCGGGAACTGCCGCTGCTGCTGCGCCTTGGCCTTGGTGATGGCGAAGACGCCACCACCGCCCACGGCCAGCCCGACGACGAACCCCAGCACCAGATTGACCACAGCCGCCAGCCCCCAACTCCGAGATCAGTGGACCGAGGAAACCACACCGGCGAGCCTGCGCGCGGCGGACTCGGCCACCTCGTGGCTGGTGGCCTCGACCATCACCCGGACGAGCTGCTCCGTGCCCGACGGGCGCAGCAGCACACGACCGGTGTCGCCCAGCTCGGCGGACACCTCGGCCACGGCGTCGCTGACCGACGTGTCCTTCGCCACCACGGCCTTGTCCGACACACGGACGTTGATCAGGACCTGCGGCAGCCTGCTCATCACGCCCGCCAGCTCGGCGAGGGACTTGCCGGTCTCCGCCATCCGCGCCATCAGCCGCAACGCCGTCAGCAGGCCGTCACCGGTCGTGGCGTGCGCGGGGAGCACGACGTGACCGGACTGCTCGCCGCCGAGCGCGAGGCCACCGGCCCGCAGCTCCTCCAGCACGTACCGGTCGCCCACCCCGGTCGTGCGGAGCGCGATGCCCTGCTCGCGCATGGCGATGTGCAGCCCGAGGTTGCTCATGACCGTGGCGACGAGCGTGTTGTCGGTCAGCTCGCCCGCGTCGCGCATGGCGACCGCGATGACGGCCATGATCTGGTCGCCGTCGATCTCGTTGCCCTGCGCGTCCACGGCCAGGCAGCGGTCGGCGTCGCCGTCGTGCGCGATGCCCAGGTCGGCGCCGTGCTCGAGGACCGCGGCGCGCACCACGTCGAGGTGCGTCGACCCGCAGTTGTCGTTGATGTTCAGACCGTCCGGAGTGGAGTTGATCTCCACGACCTCGGCGCCCGCGCGGCGGTAGGCGTCCGGCGCGGCGATCGAGGCGGCGCCGTTGGCGCAGTCCACGACGACCTTGATGCCCTCGAGGCGGTGCGGGGTGATCTTGAGCAGGTGCTCGACGTACTGGACCTCCGCGTCCTCGACGTCGCGAACCCGACCGATGGCGGCACCCGTCGGGCGGCCGTCGTGGGTGAGCATCTTCTGCTCGATCTCGTCCTCGACCGAGTCGGGGAGCTTGTGGCCACCGGCGGCGAACAGCTTGATGCCGTTGTCCGGCATGGCGTTGTGCGACGCGGAGATCATCACGCCGACGTCCGCGCCGAGCGCGGCGACCAGGAACGCGACGGCGGGCGTCGGCAGCACGCCGACCCGCAGCACGTCCGCGCCCGCGGAGCTGAGACCGGCGACGACCGCGGCCTCCAGCATCTCGCCGCTGGCACGGGGGTCACGACCCACCAGTGCCACCGGCCGGTGCGTTCGATCGTGCTCGGCGAGCACCCGCGCCGCGGCGGCGGCCACGGACAGTGCCAGTTCGGGGGTGAGGTCCGCATTGGCGAGACCGCGTACTCCGTCGGTGCCGAACAGGCGAGCCATGATCCGAGGGTCCTCCGTGATCAACCGCACAGCAAAAGGGGCCGGAAAGCACTGCGGGAGCAGCAGTTCGGTGAAGAACTGGCTGCTCCCGCAGGGTAGAACTGGGCTCGATCAGCGCTTGCTGTACTGCGGCGCCTTGCGGGCCTTCTTCAGACCGTACTTCTTGCGCTCCTTGACCCGCGGGTCACGAGTGAGGAAGCCGGCCTTCTTGAGGACCGGGCGGTCCTCGATGTCGATCGCGATCAGCGCACGCGCGATGGCGAGGCGCAGCGCACCGGCCTGGCCGGTGGTGCCGCCGCCACGCAGGGTGGCGAGCACGTCGAACGTCTCGGGCTTCTCCGTGGTGACCAGGGGCTCACGGATGAGCTGCTGGTGCACCTTGTTGGGGAAGTACTGCTCGAGGGACTTGCCGTTCAGCGTGAACTTGCCGGTGCCGGGCACGAGGCGCACGCGGACGATGGCCTCCTTGCGCCGACCGACGGTCTGCGCGAGGTGGTGGGCACCGTTCAGCGAGTGCTTGACGACGGGCGCGACCTCGACCTCGGCCTCTTCGGCGTCGGTCTCGTCGGCGTCGGCCTCAACGGCCTCGACCTCGGTGGCGTCGTCGGCCTCAACGGCGTCGTCGACGACGACGTCGGTCTCGACGGCCTCGACTTCGTTCTCAGGGGTGGTCACAGTGACTTCCTCGGTGTGCTCGTCGCCGGTCACTGGGCGATCTTGGTGATCTCGAAGGGCTGCGGCTGCTGCGCTGCGTGGGGGTGCTCAGGGCCGCTGTAGACCTTCAGCTTGCTGCCGATCACGCTGCCGAGGCGGTTCTTGGGCAGCATGCCCTTGATGGCCTTCTCGACGAGCCGGTCAGCGCGGGTGTCAAGCACCTCACCGAACGACTGCTTGCGCAGACCGCCCGGGTGACCGCTGTGGCGGTAGACGAACTCCTGGTCCCGCTTGTTGCCGGTCAGGGCAACCTTGTCAGCATTGATGATGACGACGAAGTCGCCAGTGTCGACATGCGGGGCATAAGTCGGCTTGTGCTTGCCGCGCAGCAGCGTCGCGGCCTGGGTGGCGAGCCGACCGAGCACCACGTCCTGGGCGTCGATCACATGCCAGGCGCGGGTCACCTCGCCGGCCTTCGGGCTGTACGTGCGCACGGATCTACCTCGTCGTCACTTGCGTCTGGTGGACATTGCGGCGGCTGCTCCAGGCCGGATTGCCCCTCGAGAACGAGCTGGGCAAGTGGACCAGAACACACGCGGCGCGCAATGTCGCACCGGATACCGCACAACAACGTAGGAAGATACCGGTTGGGTCATGGCCGGGTCAAAACGGCCCCCGTGAACCGGCGTTCGGAACGTGCGCGGGCCCCGAAACCGTGGAGGTTCCGGGGCCCGCGAGGTCACGCTGGGTGACGAGAGTGCTCAGCCGCCCCAGCGGGCGGTGTTCTGCTGCTCGCCCTGCTGGAAGGCCTCGCCCGCAGCGCGGACGGCGGTGGCGATCTGCGCGAGCACCTGCTGGAGGTCGAGCGCGGCGTCGTCCCACTTCTTCTGGGCGGCGGCGTAGGCGGCCCCACCGGAACCGTCCCACTGCGCGACGACGGGCGCGATGCGGCCCTTCAAGTCTTCGAGGGTGCTCTCGAGGGTGCTCGCCTGGGAGCTGATGTCGCCTGCGAGGCCCTCCAACTGCGCGAAATCGACGGCAATGTGCTGGTCGCTCATGAAATTCCCCAAGTCCTGTTAACGGTGAGAAGCTGGAATGGTCGAGCGGGAGTCGAGAATCAGCTGCCGCCGCCGAGGCGGTTTGCAACGTTGCTCATCGCCTGCGCCTGCTCTTCCTGCTGCTGGATGTACAGGTTCGCGCCGCCGGTCATCTGCTCGGCGATTTCCTTCAGCGCCTGGTTCAGCTTCTTCGCGTCCTCGTCGAACCGGAGGTTCAGCGTGTCGAAGGCGCTCTTGGCGTTACCCTGCCACTGGCCGCCGATGCCATCGATGATGCTGTTCAGGTTCTTCAGGATGCCGTCGATCTGGTCGCCGGTGTTGACGATGTCCTGACCCGCGGTCAGGAGTTCCTGGCTACCGGTTGAAAACTTGGCCATCGGTAAAACCCCCTACTTAGATGTTTCATCGGGCCGCACGTTCTCGGCTTGCACTGCCCCTACGACGGACACAGTGCCATGCCGGTTCCACCCTGTCGCGACTTCGCTCGAAACAGTTGCTCTAGTGAACGGCACCGGGTGAACCCGTGACGGTCAGTAGAGGATTTGCCCTTGCGAAAAGTCCTCGTCATCGTCACCCGCACGGGGAAGTTGACCCCGCGGACCGGGTGCCGGACGAGAACTCGGAACATTTGCATTCGCG
This sequence comes from Umezawaea sp. NPDC059074, assembly GCF_042738955.1. Lineage (NCBI taxonomy): Bacteria > Bacillati > Actinomycetota > Actinomycetes > Pseudonocardiales > Pseudonocardiaceae > Umezawaea > Umezawaea sp. NPDC059074. The sequence goes on along the minus strand of NZ_JBHYHC010000008.1, from coordinate 29,537 downwards.
TCGACAGACTTTTCAGGAGCAAACGCTTCTGTCGCCTCGGGCAGCTTTTCGACGGGCAGCCCGCGCTCCTCGCGGAACCCGTTGGCCACCCGGCGGACGTCCGGCGACGTGGCTTCCACGCCCGGCGCGGGCGTGCGACTCCTGGCCTGCTCGGCCAGCTCCCGGTTGCGGTCGCGGGCCCGGCCGTTGCGCGCCCCGGCGTCGGCGGCGGCCCTCCGACCCCTGGTGACGGCCGCCGCGAGGTCCGCGCGGAACCTGGCAAACGCTTCCGAGGTCATGCCGAACCCTCCTGCTCGATCAGCTCGTCACGGCCATCGACCTGACCACCTGCTCACACGCCGTGCGCACCTTCTGCTCGCCCGTCGGCGTGTACTGGCAGCCCACGCTGACCTGAGCCTTGCCCTTGAGCACGATGTACCAGTCGATGGTCAGGCCTTGCGGCCGTTCCCTGTAGTGCACGACATCCTTGTCGCCGAAGCGGGTCGACGGGGTGAAATCGGCGAGGTTCTTCGCCTTGTCGTACTCGGTGCGGAGTTCGTCGACGGCCCGATCGCGATTCGCGCTGCTGTCATAGGTCAGCTGTTGTTCCTGAACCGCTATGACGTCCTTCGTCGAATCCCCGCCGATCGGCCGGACCTGCACCTTCCGCGTTGTCGGATCGCCGCCGCTCTGCTCCCATTCGACGGGCGCGGTGAAGCTGTAGTCGTAGATGGAAATCTGCTTTCCGGACGGCGTGCTCTGCGTCGTGCTCGGTCCCGCTTCGGGCGATCCGTTGTCCGAATTGAGCGCGTAGGCGACCGAAGCCCCTATCACCACGACCAGCAGAACCGCGCCGCCGATGAAGAACGGGACGCGCGATCGACGTTTCGCCGGAATCTTCACCACGGGGAACTGCGTTGGCGGGGGAAATCCCGGTGCGGGGGTTGCCGGGTACGCGGCGCGGTAGGCCTCGACCGCCTGCTGGGTCTCGGCCGCGCCGATCCGTCGGGTGATCTTGCGGGTGCTCTCCTCGGGAACAGGGACCAGTGGTCTAGGAGCCGACTCCACCCGCACTGCCCGCAGCGCTCCCCGCGCGACCACGGTTTCCGGCTGGTCGATGCTCGTCGGCACGACCCCGGACTGCTCCATGACCAACCGCGCCACCATCGGGATCCGACTCGACCCGCCGACCAGGAAGATCCCGGTGAGCTGCCGGGGGTTCAACCCGGTGTTGCGGACCGCCCCGAGCACCAGCGCGACCGCGCGGTTGAGCGGCGAGCTGATCAGCCGCTCCAGGTCGCCGCGGGTCACGTGCGCGTCCCGAAACGGGGGCGGCATCGGCACGTCGGTGTACGCGTGCCGCGACAACGTCTCCTTGGCCCCGCGCACGTCCTGCCGCAGCACTCGGCGACGACGCCGGTCGGCGAGCGCCTGGCCTTCCACGAGCTGCTGCCAGGCCTCGCGCTCGGCGGGCGGCACCTGGGAGCCGAGGTGCTCCAGCAGCATCTGGTCGACGTCCGCGCCGCCGAAGCTCTGGTCCCCCTTGGTCGCCAGCACCCGGAACGCGCCGCCTTGGCGGCTGATCACCGTGGCGTCCACCGTCCCCGCCCCGAGGTCGAGCACGGCCAACGTCGACCCTTCGGCCATCGCGTGGCCTGCGGAGTGGAAGACGGCGGCGGCCACCGGCTCCGGCACCAGCCGCACCTCGTTCGCCAGCCCGTTAGCGGCCTGGAGCAGCACACGGGTCCGGACCGCACCCCAGTCGGCCGGGTGCGTGAGCACCAGCAGGTCAACGGGCACCCCGCCCGCGACCCGCCGAGCCTCCCCCACGGCCCTGGTCAACACGGCCCGCACGACGTCCGACACCCGCAACACGCTCGTGCCCAGCAGGAGTTCGCCCTCGTCGATCCGCCGCTTGGGGTTCGGCTCGTACCGCGACGGGTCCACAGCGGCCTGCCGCTCGGCCTCGTGACCGACGAACAACGTCCCGTCGGCGGCCGCGAACACGGCGGACGGCACCAACGGCTGCCCGTCGAACACGACGACCTGCGGCTCCCGCCCGTGCACCGACAGGGCGACGCAGGTGCTGGACGTGCCGAAGTCGACAGCGACGTGCAAGCTCATACCCATCCCCTCGTCCGGCCGCTCCCCGGCCTGGACCGCGCAGGCATAGCCAATCACGCCTCCCCGGCCGCCGCGACGAGTCTCGCCCTCAAGGCGTGCGCTTCCGGCATGTCCAACTCGGTGAAAACGTCGAGCGCCTGCTTGCGGTAGACCTCCGCGCCCGCCTCGTCCCCACCCGCCTCCCGGACGTCGCCGAGCAGGGACAGACTGGTCGCCTCGTTGTAGCGACTGCCATTGGCCCTGCTCAACTCCAACGCCTCCACCAGGACCTCTCTGGCCTGGTCCCACTTCCGCAGCTCGCAGTAGGTCTCGCCGAGGACAACCAGGTTCTGGCTGACCGTATGGGTGTCGTCACGCAGCCGGTTCAGCTCGAGGGCCTCGCGGAGGCAGCCTTCCGCCTTGTCATGTTCTCCCAACCTCCCGTAGATGATGGCCAGGGTGTTGAGCACAAGTCGCCTACCCATGCCGCCACGGTCCCTGGAGCTGACCTCCAGAGCGGCCTCGGCGAATTCGACGGCCTCCTGGTGGCGCCCGAGTTCGGTGTAGGCCATCGCCATGTTGTTCAGCGCCTTGCGCTGGAGGTGGAGTTCACCTCGTTCGTGCCCCGCGTCCAGCACCGCACGTGAGTACTCGATGGACTTCTCGAACCGCCCTCGCCGACCATGCGACGCCGCGAGGTCGATCTTCATCCGGGGCGCGAACTCGTACGGGTCCTCCACTTCCTCGAAGTACTCGAGTACCAGTTCGGACAACGCCACGGTCTGCTCCCACCGGGACGTCATGTCCATGAACAGCCAGAGGGCGTTCTGCAAGACATCGACGTACTCGGAGAAGCGCCCGGAGATCGCGAGACGCAGCAGCGACGCGAGGGTGTTGTGCTCTGCCTCGTACCACTCCATCGCCTCCGCCTGGGACCCGACACCCACGACGACGACGACGCCGTCCAGAATGGGTTCGTGCGGGGTGAACCAGTCCAGCTCCATGATCTTGGCCGCGTTGGCGGAGTACAGGTAATGGCTGAACAGGCGTTTCTGCACCAGCCGCCGTTCGGCGGCGTCCTCGACCTCGTTGGATAGCTCCGCGGCGTACATGCGCAGCAGGTCGTGGTACTGGAAGCGGTCGGAGCCCAAGCTCAGCAGGAGGTTCGTCCGCACCAGTTCGAGCAGCGCTTCCCGCGCGGCCTCGATGGGGATGGCCGCCGCGCTCGCGACCGCCGGTACGGCGAAGTGCGCGCCCGGATGCAGGGCGAGCACGCGGAACACCCTGGCGGTCGGTTCGCTGAGGTGCTTGTAGGACCAGGAGAAGACGCCGCGGACGCTCGTGGCGAGGTCGCCCGTGTCCAGGACGTCGAGCCTGCCCTGCTCGGAGGAGAGTTCGTCGGCGATGGTGGCCAGGCTCGACCGCGGGTTCGCGACCACGCGGGCGGCGACGATGGCGAGGGCGAGCGGCAGGCCTCCGCACAGGGCGACGATCCGTTCCACGGCCTGGGGTTCGGCGGTCAGGGCCGCGGTGCCGATCCGGCGACCCAGCAGCGCCAGGGACTCGGCGTCGTCGAGCACGTCGAGTGCCAGGAGAGACGCGTCGTCTGTCACGACCAGGCCTTCCAGCCTGTTCCGGCTGGTGATCACGGTGAAGCACGTCGGGCTGCCCGGCAGCAGCGGCCGGACCTGTTCGGCGTCGCGGGCGTTGTCCAGCACGACCAGCACCCGCTTGGTCGACAGGAGGCTCCGGTAGAGCGACACCTGCGCGTCGCCGTCGTCCGGGATGCCCTTGGGATCGGCAATGAACGCCCCGAGGAACCCGCGCAGCGCGTCGGCGGCGGCGAGCGGTTCCCGCCGCGGGTCGAACCCGCGCAGGTTGACGTACAGCTGGCCGTCGGGGAAGCGGTCCTTCATCCGGTTCGCCCAGTGCAGCGCCAACGTCGTCTTGCCGACGCCGCCGGTGCCGTTCACCGCGGACACGATCACCGAGCCGCCCGCCGCCTCCGCCGAGTCCAGCAGACCGCCCAGCAGGTCCAACTCCTGGGAGCGGCCGACGAAGTGGGTGGTGCCGGACGGCAGTTGGCGCGGTGCCGCCGTAGGTCGGGGCCCGGCGAGGTCCGGGTCGGACCGGAGCACCCGGTCGTGCAGGTCGCGCAGCGCGGGTCCGGGGTCGATGCCCAGTTCCTCGCCCAGCACCCCGCTCACCGCCCGGTACGCGGCCAGCGCCTCGGCCTGCTGCTCCGAGCGGTAGAGGACCAGCATCAGCTGCGCCCAGAACCGTTCCCGCAGCGGGTGCTGCCGGGTCAGCACCCGCAGCTCCGCGACCAGGCCGGTGAGCGCGCCCGCCTCGACATCGGCGTCGATCCGCCGTTCCAGGACTTCGAGGCGCTCGTCGACCAGCGGCGCGACCTCGTCGCGGTGCAACGAGTCCGACGCCACGTTCGCCAGCACCGGCCCCCGCCACAGCGCGAGCGCGTCGGCGAACCGCTTCTCGTCGACCAGCGCCCGAAAGCGGTGCAGATCGAGCGTTCCCGGTGCCACGGAAGCGAAGTAGCCCTCCGCGGACGTCCGCACGCAGTCGGCGTCACCCAAAGCCTGACGCAGCCGGGAAACCACCATGTGCAACGTCGACTTCGCCCGCGCCGGAGTGGGCGGCGAGCCGTCCCACAACCGGTCGACCAGCTCGTCGATCGACACGACCACGTTGGCGCGCAACAACAACGTCGCCAACAGCACCCGACTCCGCCCGGACGGCAACGGAACCGGCACGCCGTCGAGGCGCACCTCCAACGGACCGAGGACGGCGAACTCGACGGTCATCGCCTCACCTGCTCGCACCGCGCCAGCACCTCGCGGGACCTCGACTCGTCGAGCCGCTGCCCGGTCTCCTGGTGCACCGCGAGACCGCGCGAGGCCAAGGCGACGGCCTCGTCGGCCGCGCCCTCGAAGAGGCGTGCCTCGGCGAGGGACGTCAGCGCCTCGCCGAGTTCGACGCGGATGTTCCTGTCCTGAGCCAGTTCCACCGCGCGCTCCGCGTGCGGCACCGCCTCCGCGTCCTTCCCCATCGACCGGAACGCTCGCGCGATGATCAGTTGGGACTGGATCTCCCCGCGCATGTAGTCGCAGTCCACAGCCATGGTCAACGCGGTCTCGGCGTAGTCGACCGCCGTGGGCGCATCGCCGAGGTGCAGCGAGACCAAGGCCAGGACACGATGGCAATCCGACTCGTCCTTGGGACTCGCGATCTCCCGAATCCCGACGAGCGCCTCCTCGACGAGCGTGCGAGCCTCTTCCACCCGCCCCAACTCCAACAAGGCCTCGGCGCTGAGCCACAGTGCTTGGGGAAGACGTTGCCTCGCCCTCGACTCGACGGAGAGGTCGAGCGCGCAGGACGCCTGGGCCAGACCTCCTTCCAGGTCCCCCAGTTCGACGAGCGCTTCGGCAAGGTTCACGTGCGCGGTGATCTGGCCTCCCAGGGACTTCAGGTCGCGGTACAGGTCGAGCGCGTCGGAGAGTTGCTTGGCTCCTTCGTCGTACCGCCCCAGTTCCAGGGAAACGCAGCCGAGGTTGAGGATCGCGGTAGCTCGCCCCGACACGGAACCGAGTCGGGTCTTGGCTTGCAGCGAGCGCCGGAAGCAGTCGGCCGCTCGTTCCAGATCACCGGTGACCTGGTGGTAGACACCGAGGTTGAGGATGGTGCTCGCCCACGGGTCGAGTTCGCCCACCTCTCGATAGACCGCTTCGGCCTCCGAGGTGACCTTGATCGCGAGGCCGACATCGCCCTGCGCGTAGGTGAGGTTGCCATGTGCGGAAGTCATGGCCGCCCACGCCCGACGATCACCGGCGGCTTCCGCCGCCCCCTTGCCACCCGCCAGCGACAACGCCCACAGCGCGTCGTCCCGCGTCTCGAAGAAGTGCCAGGACAGGCCACTGGCCATCTGCCACGCCACCTGGTGCGGACCGTGCTGGGCCGTGTGACCGATCACCGCGACCAGGTTGGCCTTCTCGGCTTCGAGCCAGGCCAACGCGCCGGTGTTGCCGTCGTGCACGACTTCCGGCAGGTGGAGGGTGACAGGCCTGATCGAGAGGCGGTTGACGTCCGAGTACAGCATGGTCGCCGCGTCGTCGACCATGCGGAGGTACCAGTCGTGCAGCCGTGCGCGTGATCCCTCGCACCCGTCGGCCCCGTCCTCCTCGACCGCCCTGTCGAGCGCGTACAGCCGGAGGAGGTCGTGCAGCGCGAAGCGACCGTCGTCGCGCCGCTCCACCAAGTGCACGCTGACGAGGTGGGCGACGACTCGGCGGGCCCGAACGAGCGGCAGTTCACCGAGCACCGCCGCGGCGTGGTCGGTGAAGGTCGCCCCCGGCACGAGCCCAAGCCTGCGGAACACCAGGCGGGTCTCCTCGTCCAACGCCGCGTACGACCCGCGGAACGCGGTCAGCACGGCGGCGTCCGGGTCACCGGGGACGGCGAGCACCTCCAGCACGTCAGCGGACTCGAGGGCGGCCACGTAGTCGGCGACCGCTGTGCGGGGCTGCGAGGCCAGGTCCGCCGCCGCGATGCGCAGCGCGAGCGGCAGGTGGCCGCACGCCGCGGCCAGCCGCGCCACTGCGTCCGGCTCCGCCGAGGCCCGGTCGGCGCCCAGGACACGCGCGAGGAGGGCGTAGGCCTCGTTGGGCGGCAGCGTGCCCAACCGGTGCACGTGGGCGTCGTCCAGGACGGCCAGGCCACGCAGGTCGCTGCGGCTGGTGACGACGACCAGGCAGGTCGGGGTCGACGGCAGCAGCGGGCGGACCTGCTCCGGAGCCGAAACGTTGTCGAGCACTACCAGCATCCGCCGGTCTGCCGTCAGCGAGCGGAACAGGTTCGTCTGGTCCGCTGTCTCCGCGGGGATGGAGCCGGGGTCGACCCCCAGCCCCCGCAGCAGCCTCGCGAGGGCCTCCTGGACCGTCATCGGGCGTTCGAGGTCGTAACCGCGCAGGTTGACGAAGAGCTGGCCGTCGGGAAACCGGTCGCGGACGCTGTGCGCCCAGTGGACGGCCAGCGCGGTCTTGCCGACGCCGCCGGACCCCGCGATGGCCGAGATGACGACCGCGGGCGCCGAGCCGCCCGCCAAGAGCCCGTCCAGCACGGCGAGGTCTTCGGCCCGGCCAGAGAAGCTGGCCACGGCGGGCGGCAACTGGCGGGGCACGGTGGCGGTGACGACCTCGGCGGGAGCGAGGGGTTCGCCCGCGAGCACGAGCCGCTGGAGGTCACGCAACTCCGGACCGGGATCGACGCCCAACTCGTCGGCCAGCACCGCGCTCACGTCGCGGTAGGCCGCCAAGGCCTCGGCCTGCCTGCTGGTGCGGTAGAGGACGGTCATGAGCTGGGCCCAGAAGCGCTCGCGGAGCGGATACCGCTGGGTCAGGGCGCGGAGTTCAGCGGCGAGACCGGTCAACGAGCCCGACTCCAGGTCGGCGTCGACGCGGCGTTCGAGCGCCTCGACCCGTTCCTCCAACAGCGCCGGGACTTCATCTCGACGCAAGGAGTCGGACGCGACATCGGACAGCGGCGAGCCGCGCCACAGCTCCAGGGCCTCCGCGCACCGCCCCGCGTCGACGAGGGCGCGGAACCGGTGCAGGTCGAGGCGGTCGGGGTCGATCTCGACGCGGTAGCCGTCGACCTCGGTGCGAACGCTGTCGGCCGCGCCAAGCGACTGCCGCAACCGGGACACCACCATGTGCAGGGAGGCCTTGGCCCTGGCCGGGGTCGGCGGGGCGCCGTCCCAGAGCCGGTCGACCAGCTCGTCCACCGGTACGACCTCGTTGGCGCGCAACAACAACGACGCCAACAACACTCGCGCCCTGCCGGACGGCAGCGGGACGGGAACACCGTCGTGCACGACCTCCAGTGGGCCAAGAACGCGGTACTCGGTGGTCATCGACGACCTCCGGGCACGGTCGAGGTGCATCCGCTTTCCCCCACCACGACTCCGAACGGTGCGAAAACCCGTAACTCGACAATCACTCACATTCCCCCTGATCGAGACCAGCATATGACAACCGGTCCCGCCGTGGCAGGAGTGTGAGCGTTGTGTGAGCGGCGCCCGGCAGAGTAGGTCTCGTTCACCGCGGCAGAGTTGCCACCAGCGGAAACAGAGGTTGCCTTGGTAGGGGGGAACCGGGTTTTCCGCTGGAGACGCGAACGGGTTTGGGAGTCCCGAGGGGGGTGGTTCCCACATTCCGGGAGCGTTGCGGTGACGAGCGTGAGAACGCCGAACGCCCGCTGTCCCGGCTTGTGCTCCCCCACCGGCCGGGTCCGCGGGCTTTCGGGGTAGGCCGACCCCCGACCGGCCGACGGCGAAGGGCCCGCACCTCATCACGAGGTGCGGGCCCTTCGTCCGTTCGGGAGCGCCCTACTCCGGGTCGACCCAGGAGAACTGGATGCGCTGCTGGCCGTTCTTGCGGGTGACCAGGGTGCCCCGGCCGGGGGGCTGGGGCGACGCCTTGAGGTTGCCCACGATGTTGCCCTCCTCCTTGGAGCCGCTGCCGACCATGAACGGCGACGCGATCTCCTTCAGCTTGCCGAGGATCGGGTCGAACATGGCGCGCGAGGCGCCACCCATGCGGCGGACCACGATGATGTGCAGGCCGACGTCCTTGGCCTGCGGGATGAACTCCGCCAACGGCTGCAACGGGTTCTGGCCGCCCTGCGGCGCCACGAGGTCGTAGTCGTCGATGACGACGAACAGCTCGGGGCCCTTCCACCAGGACCGGTTGCGCAGCTGGTCCTGCGTGACGTCCGGGCCGGGGAGCCTGCCGAGCATCGACGTCCTGATGTCCTTGACCAGGTCCGTGAGCTGCGCGGAGGACACCGCGTAGCTGAGCAGGTGGTCGGTGTCGATGAAGCCCAGCATCGTGCGGCGGTAGTCCACCAGCATGATCAGCGCCTCGGACGACGTGTAGTGGGTCATGATGCCGCGCACGATCGCGCGGAGCATGCCCGTCTTGCCGGACTCGCCGTCGGCCAACGACATGAAGTGCGGGTCGTTGTCGAAGTCGAGGTACACCGGGGCCAGTTCGTCCTCGTCCACGCCGATCGGCACGAGGTGGCCGCGGTTCGGCCTGACCTGCTCGACCTGGGCCATGAACTGCTGGTACGGCAGCAGGTCCGGCAGCAGGCGGACGGACGGGGCGTGCGGGCCGCGCCACGCCTGCGTCACCTTCGCGATCAGGTCGCCGATGCCCTGCGCGACGTTCGTCGGGTCCGACGAGGCGTCGATGCGGGGCAGCGCCGTGAGGAAGTGCAGCTTCTGCGGCGACAACCCGCGACCGGGCCTGCCGGGCGGGATGTTCACGGCGACCTTGCGGTCCACATCGGACTCCGACGGGTCGCCGAGGCGCAGTTCGAACCTCGTGCCCAGCAGGTCCTTCATGGCCGGGCGGATCTCCGCCCACCGGTTCGCCGCGATCACGACGTGCACGCCGTACGACAACCCCTGCGCCGCCAACGCCTGCACCTGCGGTTCGAGGGACTCGAACTCCTGGCGGAAGTTCATCCAGCCGTCGACGATCAGGAACGCGTCGCCGAACTGGTCGTCCTTGATCTCGCCGCGCCGCTTGCGGTTGCGGAACTCGACCATGGAGTCGATGCCCTGCGCGCGGAACCGCTGCTCGCGCTCGGAGATCAGCCCGGACAGCTCGGCGACCATGCGCCGCGCCTTGTCCACGTCCAACCGGCTGGCGAAGCCGCCGACGTGCGGCATCCGCTCCAGCGCGGCGAGCGTGCCGCCGCCGAGGTCGAGGCAGTAGAACTGCGCTTCCTGCGGGGTGTGCGTGAGCGCCATCGACGTGATGAGCGTGCGCAGCATCATCGACTTGCCCGACTGCGGGCCGCCGACGATCGCGCCGTGCCCGGCCGCGCCGGAGAAGTCCGCCCACAGCAGGTCGCGGCGCTGCTCGAACGGCTTGTCCACGACGCCGATCGCGACCTGGAGCTTGCCGTTGGTGAAGAAGCCGGGCGAGGTGAGGCCGCGGTCCTCGGTGGGCTGCAACGGCGGCAGCAGCGTGTCCAGCGACGGCGGCTCGTTCAGCGGCGGCAGCCACACCTCGTGCGCGGGCGGGCCCTGGCCGACGAGCTTCTTGACGATGACCTCGAGCTGGCTGGGCTCGTTGCTGTCGTCCTTCTTCTCCTCGACGACCGGCTGAACGGGCCGGATCGGCTCCTTGGGGATCTCGATGTAGTCCGGCACGAAGTAGCGCGGCCGCTTGTCGCCGCTGACCGCGGCGGACGGGCCCGCGGCCTGGAGACCGGCTGGCCGGTACGGGCCGGACACGTAGAGCGCCTTGAACCGGACCAGCGGCGACCCCTGGATGCCCAGGTAGCCGGAGCCGGGGATGGGCGGCAGCTCGTACGCGTCGGGCACGCCGATCGCGGCGCGGGATTCCGCCGCGGAGAACGTCTTCAGGCCGATCCGGTAGGACAGGAACGTGTCCAGGCCGCGCAGCTTGCCCTCCTCCAGGCGCTGCGACGCGAGCAGCATGTGGATCTGGAGGGACCGGCCGACGCGGCCGATCTGGAGGAAGATGTCGATGAAGTCCGGCTTCGCCGTCAGCATCTCGGAGAACTCGTCGATGCAGATGAACAGCGCGGGCAGCGGGTCGAGGTCGGCGCCGTTCTCACGGGCCTTCTCGTAGTCCCAGACGTTCTTGTAGTTGCCCTTCGCCAGCACCTCCTGGCGCCGCGACACCTCGCCCGCGATGGCGTCCTTCATGCGGTCGACCAGCGTCAGGTCGCCCGCGAGGTTGGTGATCGTCGCGGCGACGTGCGGGGCCTTGTCCAGGCCAAGGAACGTCGCGCCACCCTTGAAGTCGACCAGGATCATGTTGAGCGAGGTCGACGAGTGCGTGGCCAGCATGCCCAGCACGAGGGTGCGCAGGAACTCCGATTTCCCGGAACCGGTCGCGCCGATGCACAGGCCGTGCGGGCCCATGCCCTCCATCGCGGATTCCTTGATGTCCAGCTCGACCTGCTGACCGAACTCGCCGATGCCGAACGGCACCCGGTAGCGGTCGCGCACCGGCCGGGGCCGCCACGCCTGCTGCACGTCGAACGTCATCGGGTCGCCGGGGATGCCGAGGAACTCCAGCAGCGGCGGGTTGTTGCTCATCGACAGCGGGTCCTCCTCGCTGCCGCCGGTGTCGACGCCGCCGACCCGGTACGGCGAGAGGCGGCGGGCCAGCGCCTCGGCCTCGACCACGCTCAGCCAGTCCGGGCGGCCGAACCACTCGACGCCGCTGGCGCTGCGGGCGCCGAGCTTGTCGTCCTCGATCACCAGCCGCAGGCCGCGGCGGGCGGTCAGGTTGCCCAGCGACTCGGACAGGTCCAGCAGCGTCACGCCGACCAGGCCCTCTTCGAGCAGGATCTGCTCTTCGCGGGTCACGTCGCCGTCGTCGATCACGATCACGACGTGCGGCTGGTCGGCGGGCGGCGGGGCGTTGCGGGTGAACCGCTGGCGGTCGCGCAGCTGCTCGTCCAGCATCTGCTCGACCTCGCCGAGCGAGCCCGCCATCATCCGCATCTGGCCGATGCCGTCGACGATCGTCGGGTGCTGCACGTGCGGCAGCCACTTCGTCCACTCCCACTGGGCCTTGGTGCGGCCCGCGGTGACGACGGCGATCAGCAGGTCGTCCGGGCAGTGGAACGTGGCGAGCTGGGCCAGCAGGGCGCGGGCCAGACCGCGTTTGACCTCGATGTCGCCGATCAGGCCGACCGCGGCGAACCCGCGCAGCGCGATGGAGATCGGCAGCTCGGGCACGAGCGAGTGGGCGCGCACGAAGCGGCGCAGCGCCAGGGTGGCGATCGGTTCGAGCTCCTCGACGGGCCCGGTCTGCGGCGGCACGAGCCGGGTGGCCAGCCGCTGCGAGCCGCGGCCCGCGCGCAGGTGGCAGAAGTCCGGGTCGTTCTGCCTGCGCTCCCACATGCGGCGGGTGGTGGCGAGCGACCACAGCATCTGCGGGTCCGGGTGGACCCATTCGCGTTCCGCGCGCTGCTCGTCGGCGGCTTCACGGGCGCGGTCCCGCATTTGTCCGAGGTACCGCAGGTAATCCTTGCGGTCCTCATTCATCTCGGCCTTCTTCTGGCCTTTTCCACCGCCCATGCCGCCCGCCATCATGCCGACGGTCGAGATCATCATCATGCCCGGCATGATCATGGCGGCGGGCGCACGGGAACCCGTGCTGAACATCAGCGCCATCATCCCGAGCGAGGACGCGATCATGACGGCGGGCAGCGCCTTCATCATGATGTTGCCGGGAATGATCCTCGGCACCTCCGGCGGCGGTTCGAGGTGCACCTCACCGCCGGGCGGCCGTGGGGCGGCAAGGCGTGGCGTTCGCTTGAACTGCAGCGTGCTCACCTAACAGGCACCTCTTCGAGTCGATGTCGAACAACCGCTCGGCGCATTCCCGCTCCGCGTCGCGGGACCGCCACCAGCACTTCACCGACACTATGGCGCACTCGTCCGCACGGCGGACTCGGGTCGACGGAAAAACCGGACGAACGTGTTCCCCCGAACCGGCGGTGCGCGCGTGACCGGTGCGGCCATACTAGGGTCGCTCGCCGGGCCGGTGTGCGTGTTCGGGGCGAAAACGGAAACTCAGGAGGTACTGGTGGCGACCGGTACGACGGTGTTCAGCCGGGTGACGGTGGTGGCGCCGCGAACGCGCATCGACGTCGCACTGCCCGCCGACGTGGCGGTGGCCGACCTGCTGCCGATGCTGCTGGACATGGCCAAGGAGGCGACTCCGGACGGCGGTGTGCGGCACGGCGGCTGGTGCCTGGCGAAGCTCGGCGACGCCGCGCTCGACCCCGGCAGGACGCTCGCGTCGCTCGGCGTCGTCGACGGCGACCTGCTCCAGCTCCGGCGGCGCAACGAGAACCCGCCGCCCCCGCTGTTCGACGACGTGGTGGACGCCATCGCGGAGTCCAACCCGGACAGCTTCCGCCCGTGGACCAAGGAGACGGCCCGCCGGTACGGCCACATCGCGGGCGCGCTGGCGCTGATCGCCGCCGCCGTGTCGCTGCTGATGGCGGGCGCGATGACCGGCGGCAGCAGCCTCCCGGTCGCCATCACCGCCGGTGTCACGGCCGTCGCGGCGCTCGCCGCGGGCACGGTCGTGGCCCGCTCGTACAACGCGGTCGACACCGGGGTGCTGATCGCCGCGGCCGGGGCGCTGCCGATGGCGTTCGTCTCCGGCCTCTACATCGTGCCCGGCTCGGTCGGCAGGCCGAACCTGCTGCTGGCCAGCGTGCTGGTGCTGATCTTCGCCTCGGCCGCGATCATGCTGATCGGCCAGGAGATCACGGTGTTCGTGGGCGTCGCGACGGCCGCGGGCCTCGGCGCCATCGCCTTCCTCTTCGCCACGCTGATCGCGCACCCGTCGGCGGGCATCGCCGCGGCCGCCGCGGCGGTCTCGCTGGCGGCCCTGTCCGGCCTGCCGCGGTTGACGATCTCGCTCGCGGGCCTGCCCCGGCCGATCGTGCCCGGCAACGCCGAGGACCTCAAGGAGGACACCGGCTTCCCCGAGTACGCCGTGATCGAGCGGCGCACCGCCACCGCGCACGAGTACATGACCGGCATGATCATCGGCAGCGGCACGGTCGCGGCGGTCTCCGCCGTCATCGCCGCCTCCGACGACTCGATCTGGGGCCCGCTGCTGGCGGGCGTCGTGACCCTCGTCCTGCTGCTGCGCGGCCGGGCCTACGCCAACGGCGCGCAGGCCGTGGCGCTGCTGGCCAGCGGCATGGTCGCGGGCGCGGGAGTGCTGCTCGGCTGGATGATGGGCGCCAGCCCGACGACCCGGCTGCTGTACGTGTTCGGCGCGCTGGTCGTCGTCGCGGCGGGCGCGCTGGTGCTCGGCGTGATCTTCCCCAACCAGAAGTTCTCGCCGGTGCTGCGCCGCACCGTGGACGTGCTGGAAGGGGTCCTGATCGCCTCCGTGCTGCCGCTCGCGCTGGCCGTGATGGACCTCTACACCGTGATGCGCCAACTCATCGCGCCCTGACCCGCGAGGACGCCTACCACCATGCGTGTTTCCCGCACCGTCAAGAAGGCCGCCGCCACCGCGGCGACCGCGCTGCTGCTCGTGACCGGTCCGCTCGCGCTCGCCCCGGCCGTCGCCCAGACCCAGCCGAACTCGGTGCCGCCGCCGGTCGACCAGAGCCTGCTCGAAGCGCCGAGCGAGCCCAAGCCCGACGTGCCGTACACCCGCACGAACAAGGCCTGCATCGAGTCCAACACGGGCGGCAAGCAGGTCGAGACCAAGCCGCACGCGCAGATGGTGCTCAAGCTGGAGGAAGCGCACCGGTTCGCCACCGGCAAGGGCGTGAAGATCGCCATCATCGACACCGGCGTGCAGGAGCACCCGCGGCTCAAGGGCCGGGTCGAGGCGGGCGGCGACTACGTGGCCAACGAGAAGGGCACGACGGACTGCGACGGGCACGGCACCGAGGTCGCGGGCGTCGCCGCCGCCAGCCAGGACCCGGCGACCGGGTTCGTCGGCGCAGCCCCGGACGCGCAGGTCCTGGCCATCCGGCAGACCAGCGACCGGTACGAGTTCAAGGACAACACCGGGGCGGACGCCCGGAAGTCCGCGGGCAAGGTGACGACGCTGGCCTCGGCCATCGTGCGCGCCGTGGACCGCGGGGCGAACGTCATCAACATCTCGCTGACCTCGTGCGACACCCCGAAGGCGCCCAGCGCGGGCGAGCGGAAGCTGCAAGCCGCGATCGACTGGGCCGTCAACAAGAAGAACGTCGTGATCGTCACCGCCGCGGGCAACATCGGCTCCGACGGCACCGGCTGCAAGGACCAGAACGACAATCAGAACCCGGACACCGTGAAGGTGGTCGCGTCGCCGCCCTGGTACAGCAAGGACGTGCTGTCGGTCGCGTCGATCAACGACAAGGGCGAGCCGTCCGGGTTCAGCGTGTGGGGCCCGTGGGTGAGCATCGCCGCGCCGGGCGAGGACATCACCACGATCGACCCCAAGGGCACCGGCCTGACCAACGCCAACGCGAACGACAAGGGCGAGCTGACCACCATCCAGGGCACGTCGTTCGCGTCGCCCTACGTGGCGGGCGTCGCCGCGCTGGTCCGCGAGCGCTACCCCGACCTGACCGCCCGCCAGGTGATGGACCGCCTGACGACCACCGCCCAGCACCCCGGCAACCCGTCCGGCCGCGACCACAAGGTCGGCGCGGGCATGATCAACCCCATCGCGGCCCTGACCTCGGAACTGCCCGCCGAACAGCCGGGCGCGCTGTCACCGCAGGTCGCGCCCCTGATGACGGACCTGGGGCCGGGGATCGCGAAGGACAACACGCCCCTGGTCGTGGCGCTGTCGGGCTCCGGGATCGGCGTGGGCCTGCTGCTGCTGACGCTGTTCGTGGTGCACACGGTCTCGCGCAACCGCTCCCGCCGGGCCTGACCCCTACTCCCCGAGGACGGGGGGCGCGGTCTTCTTCGGCTTGCCGAGCAGTTCCTCGGCGGAGCCAGCGATGCGGACCTTGGACTTGTGCTCCTTGTCGCCGCCCTGCTGGCCGCCCGCGCCACCCATGGGGGCGCCGCCCATCATGCCGCCGCCCGCGGGCTGGCCGCCGGACTGCACGCCACCCGGAGCGGCCGCCGCGGCCGCGGCCGGACGCGTCGCACCCGAGTCGACCGGGTGGGGTTCCTGCACCGCCGTGAAACCGCCGGACTGGGTCGGCCCGGAGGCCGTGCCGCTCCCGCCGCTCTCCGCGGAGCCACCACCGACCGAACCGCCGCCAACCGAGCCACCGACCGAACCGCCGCCGACCGGGAGTTGGCCGCTCATCGAACTCACCCCGCCGCCCACCGGTGCCGTGGCCGCCTCGTGCGCCGCGGCCGGAACGCTCGGCGTCGCCACGCTAGCCGGAGCACCGTGCGCCGCGGCCACGCCGGTCATCGCCTGTGGCCCGCCGCCAGCCTGCCCGGCCGGTTCGCTGAACGCCCAGTTCTGCTCCGGGTAGCGGTGCTCCATCCTCGGGCCGGTGAACGTCCCGTCGGCCCCGCTCAGACCGTCGCACAGCCGGACGAACGCCTCCAGGACGTCCCGCACCGACTCGTACATCTCCTTCGCGGGCTCCTTGAGGTCGTCGAGGTGGCCGATGATCCGCGCGTCGCCGTCCAGCGGCAGACCGGCCGCGCCGGACACCACGTCGGCGGTGTCCTTGAAGACCTCGGACATGTCCGCGACGATGCCGCGCAGGCCTTCGGCGGTCTCGTCCAGCGCGTCGCCCAGCGCGCTCATCGTGTCGGTCAGGTCGTTGCCCGCCAGCCCGACCGTCCTCATGTGGTCCACGAAGGAGTCGGCCGACGCGCCCTGCCACGCGGAGTCCAAGCGCCCCAACGGTTTCAGCAGGTCCTTGGTCACCGCTTCCGCGGCCCGGCCCGCCGCGCGCCAGCGCTCGGCCTCGTCGTGCAGGTCGTTCCAGTCGCCCACGACGGGCGTGAAGTAGTCCTCGACCAGGTCCGCCACGCCGAGGCGGCGGCTGATCTGGGACAGGTAGTCGAGTTCGGCGCTCGCGTCCGACTCGATCCCCCGGCCGTCCTTGCCTCGCTGCATCTCGTCCCCTAGCGGCGGTCGGCCTGCTTGATCACGTGGACGGCCTCGTCCTCGACGCCCCCGTAGTGGCCCGCGACGTCGTGCAGGCCCTGGCCCGCCGCCGTCAGCACCTCGCAGGCGCGGTCCAGCTGCTCCTGGAGCAGCGCGGCGGCCCGGCCGTACGCCTCCGCGCCGCGCACGGTCCGGCCGATCTCGCCGAACGTGCGCGGGCTCAGCGGGGCCTCGCGCAGGTGGGCGCGGGCCTGGCCCAGCTCCTCGGCGGCCTCGTCCACGCGCCGCGCGTACAGCTCCAGCCAGCGGGCGTCCACGGAGACGCCGCCGGACGGGGTCCGCGCGGCTCCCGTGCCGCCCAGACGTCGTGCGACGTCGCTCATGCGTACCTCCCCAGGCCCCCAGCGTGCACCACGACCTCGGACGCCGCCCGGCGCCCGGCGGTTCCGTCAGCCGCCCGCGGTCGTGGCCTTGGCCGCGTCCTCGGGCAGCACGCCGCTCGGGGCGGGCACGGAGTCGTAGCTGCGGCTCGCGGAGTTGCGGTTGAGCTGCGGACCGTCCGGCAGGAGGTTCAGGATGCCCGCGGGGGCGGGCATGAAGCCGTCCTTGCCGAGGCCCAGCCCGGCGCTGGTCGTCGTGTCCGGGACGCCGTACTTCACGCCGCGGCCGGTGATCAGCTGGATCGCGCCGCTGGCGAAGTTCTCCGGCCCGGTCGCGCTGCGCACCACGCCGACCTTGCCCTCGGCCATGATGAACTGGCTGACGACCTCGCCGGTGGCGCCGACCTGGTTGATCTGCACCGGGACGAGGTCCTTGCCGCCGGGCAGCGAGGGCGCGATGGTGACCTCGGTGTGCTCGGACTTGTTGGCCGCGTTCACGTTGTCCGCGCGCCAGCCCAGGCACATCACGACGTTGTCCTCGTTGAGGTCGACGACGTTCGGGACCTCGGTCGGGAAGTCGCTGAAGTTGAGCGGCGAGATCACCTTGTCCACCTCGGACAGCGTGATCTCCTTCGGCGCGGTGGTGCCGCCCTTGAAGGTGAACCGGATGATGTCGGCGACCGCGATCGGCACCTCCTGCATGCCGTCCTGGAGTGCGACGTAGTACACGTCCTTCTCACCGGTGCGGTGCGCCAGCAGGACGTCGCCGACCGAGACACCGCCGCCGATGTAGTTCACCAGCGTGCCGACACCGGGGATGTCGGGGGCCTTGAGGTTGCTCGCCTGCGGGATCGTGTTCAGCAGGCCCGCGCTGATCGGCCGGGGCGTCTTGTCCTGCAACCGGAGCGCGTTGACCAGCTTCTCGTTCGTCAGGTCGACCTCGGCCCGCACCGTGCTGGTCGACGTGAAGTGGCTGTTCGCCGGGGGCTTGTAGACCAGGAACGCCTTCTTGCTGTCCTTGTTGGTCGTCACGAGCATCGCGCGGTTGCCGTCGAGCTGCTTGCCGCCGCCGGAGATGCCCGCGAGGACCGTGGTCTTGAACTTGGTGTTCGCCTCGGGGTCGATCTGCGTGCGGTCGATGGTGGTCTGGTCGCACACCGACCACTCCGCGCCGATCCGCTGGTCCGTGCTGCCGGGCATCATGTCCGGCGCGTCGACGATGCCGGTGAGGCGGCCCTTGGGGATCTTCGCCAGCGTCTTCTCGCTGACGATCTTCAGCTCGCCGCCCGCGATGTTCGCCGGGGCGCTCGCCGAGTCCTGGCCCTCGCCCGCCTTGCTCTTGTCCGGGGTGGTCTCGCCCAGCAGGAGCAGCCGCGCGGACGCGAGGTTGAACACCGGGATCAGCTGGCGCGGCGACTGGCGCACCACGTAGATCTGGCCGCTCTCCTTGCTCATGACGATCTGCGTCTCGCCCTCGAGCTGGGGGTCCGGGGAGAACAGGCCCCACACCAGGAATCCGATCATCCCCACCGCACCGAGGACCACGCCCACGAGCGTCGCGCGGGAGTGGTTGCGCATCGGGTCGTGCAGCATCACCGCGTCCCTGCGGACCAGCGCGGACTGCATCCTGCGCAGCACGAAGCGATAGGCCTGGACCTGTGACTTGGTGGTGGGTGTTGATGCCATTCTCGGCTCGCTGCTCTCCCAGTCGCGGTACGGTTCGGCAGGATATCCCGGTGGAGGTACCTCCGTGGGCGGGTTGACGAGACCCGGCCCGTCCACCTTCGCAGGACATCTTCCTCGTAGTCGAGGCGCACCGAACACCGAGGGGAAAGAGACCAGAACGGATGTCCGTGACCACTCCCCATCAGGGCCCGCCCAACCCTGGCACGGCACGCCCGTCCGGACCTCCGCGACCGGGCGCGCCATCGGGTCCCCCGCCCGCCGCCACGCCGCCACGCCCGGTGGGCCGCGCGCGCCGCCGTCCGGTGGGGGCGAGCCTCGGGGCGCTGCCGGTCGCCAACCTGGTCGTCCTGGAGGTCGGGGTCGCGATCGGGCTGGTGCTGCTGGCCATCTCCCTCGACCTGAAGTACGTCGCGGGCGGCATCGCGTTCGTCGCGCTGGTGCTCGCGTTCGCGCGCAGGCGCGGCCGCTGGCTGACCCAGTGGATCGGCCTGACCTTCCGCTACAACTTCCGCTCGCACACCCGCACGGCCAAGCGCGACGCCCCGACGGAGATGAAGCCGCCGTCGGAGGAGGAGACCTCGGTCATCGGACCGGAGGACCCCCGCGTCGCCCTGCTGCGGCTGGCGGTGCCGGACCTCGTCGTCGCCCACGGCCAGGACCACGAGCGCAGGCCGCTCGGCCTCGCGTGGCACCAGGGCGCGTGGACGGCCGTGCTGCTGGTCGACCCCGTGCCGAGCCTCATCACCCCCGTCGGCAGCGCGCCGAGCCTGCCGCTGGGCGCGCTCGCCCCGTGCCTGGAGGACCGCGGCGTGGTGCTGGACGCCATCTCGGTGATCTGGCACTGCTACCCCGGCAGCGCGGCCCTGCCGCCCGGCTCCCCGGCGCTCGCGTCGTACCTGGAGGTGCTCGGCCCGCTGCCCGCGGCGGCCAGGCGCACCACGTGGATCGCGGTCCGGCTCGACCCCCAGCGCTGCGCCGCGGCGATCCGGGAACGCGGCGGCGGTGTGGTCGGGGCGCACCGCGCCCTGATCGGCGCCCTGTCCCGCGTGCGCAACGCCCTGGAGTCGGCGGGCGTGACCATCCGCCCGCTGGACCCGGACGAGCTGATCCGCGCGGGCATCTCGGCCGCCGAGCTGACGGCCGCCGCGGCGGGCACGAACCCCGTGTCGCTGCGGGAGAAGTGGTCCGGCGTGACCGCGGGCGGCGTCGGGCACGCCAGCTACGCGATCACCGGCTGGCCGTCCAAGGGCATGCGGGAGAACCTGAACTCGCTGACCGGCGTGCGCGCGCTGTCGTCGACGCTGTCCATGTCGATCTCGCCGAGCAGCGAGGACGGCCAGATCGGCCTGCGCGGCCTGGTGCGCGTGAGCGCCCGGACGCAGACCGAGCTGGACAAGGCCGACGACCGGCTGCGGACGTTGAGCGACAAGCTGGACATCACCCTCACCCCGCTGCGCGGCCTCCAGGTCGCGGGCCTGGCCGCGACGCTCCCGCTGGGAGGCGTGGCATGAGCACCTCCCGGTTGATGGACACGCGGCGCGGCAAGCGCATCGCGCCCGAGTTCCTGGTGTCGCCCGCGATGCTGGACGTGGTCAGCCCCAGCGGCGACCGCGGCGGCATGGTGCTCGGCTCCGGCCTGAACGGCGAGCCGCTGACGATCTCCGTGCTGCGGTCCGCGCCGACCCGCATGGTCGTCGTGGGCGGCCTCTACCTGGCCCGCCAGGTCGCGCTGCGGGCGATGGCGACCGGGGCGTGGATCACCATCGCCACCGGCAGGCCCGCCGCGTGGCAGCCGGTCATGCGGGCCGCGGGCACCGGTTCGGACGGACGGCCGTCGCCGTTGGCCCAGATGCGCAGGCTCAGCCCCGTCGAACTGCCCCGCCCGTCGGAGGACGCGCCGCTGCTCGTCGTGCACGACGGCGGCCACGTGCCGCAGGAGCTGTTCCCGCCGCGGTCGCCGTGGCAGACGACGATGTACGTGCTCCCCTACCTGCACCCGCAGGCGACGAACACGGCGTCGTCGGCGGACCTGGTGCTGGTGCAGCGGTTGCCGGTCGGGCAGGCCCAACTGGCGGGTCAGATCTGGCGGTTGCCGCCGCAGATGGCGCACCAGCTGACGACGTTGAAGGACGACCAGGTGATCGCGCTCGGCCAGAACCTGTGGCGGCCCTTGCGCTTGGTCACGACACCGGGTGAGACGCAGATCCTCGGGGCCGTGCGCCGAGGAGACTGATCTTTCCCATTGTTCGAAACCGTTGTGCCCCGGTCCGATCAGGACCGGGGCACAATTTTTTGCGCGTGTCGATCAGCCCCGCGAAGCAATTCATTCACAGCCGAAGTAAATCTGTGGACATTTCATGGACCGGTTTATCCCGCGAAATTCTTGCGCTGCCCGACGCGAAAGAACTATCAACTGCCGTAGGGCACGGAGCGGATCGGTGACGACACGCTCCGTGTACACCCTGCGACGAGGGAGAACCCAGATATGGGAGACGTTCGGGCATCTTGGGCGAGAAGGGCGGCCGTCGTCGGACTGGCCACCACGACCGCGGTGGCGATCACCGCGGCGTTGACCGGCGCGACGGCCGGCGCGGCCCCTGAGGGCGCGATCCGCGGCATCGGCGCCGCGAAAGCGCTGAAGGACAGCTACATCGTGGTCCTCAAGGACACCGACTCCAGCGGTGTCGGCGCGAAGACCGCGAGCCTGAGCGCCAAGTACGACGCGAAGGTCAAGCACACCTACCAGAGCGCCGTCCGCGGCTTCTCCGCGACGATGACCGAGGCGCAGGCCCGCAAGCTCGCCGCGGACCCGTCGGTCGCCTACGTGGAGCAGGACTCCGAGGTCAGCGTGTCCGACACGCAGACGCCCACGACGTCGTGGGGCATCGACCGGATCGACCAGCACGCGCTTCCGCTGGACAACTCCTACACCTACCCGAACAGCGGCGAAGGGGTGACGGCGTACATCATCGACACCGGCATCCGCTTCAGCCACAGCGAGTTCGCGGGCGGCCGGGCGGTCTCCGGCATCGACACCGTCGACAACGACAACGACGCCACCGACTGCGCGGGCCACGGCACGCACGTCTCCGGCACCGTCGGCGGCACGAAGTACGGCGTGGCGAAGGCCGTGAAGCTCGTCGGCGTCCGCGTGCTCAACTGCGCGGGCTCCGGCACCTACGAGGGCGTCATCGCGGGCATCGACTGGGTCACCGCGAACCACCAGGCCAACCCCGGCCCGGCGGTCGCGAACATGAGCCTCGGCGGCGGCGCGAACGACACCGTCGACCTGGCCGTGACGAACTCCATCGCCTCCGGCGTGACCTACGGCCTCGCCGCGGGCAACAGCTACGGCGCGGACGCCTGCAACACCTCGCCCGCCCGCACGCCGAACGCCATCACGGTCGGCGCGACCGAGCGGACCGACGTCAAGGCCGTGTACTCCAACATCGGCACCTGCCTGGACATCTTCGGCCCCGGCACGGACATCACGTCGTCCTGGCTGACCGACGACAACGCCAGCAACACCATCAGCGGCACCTCGATGGCCACGCCCCACGTGGTCGGCGCGGCCGCGGTCTACCTGGCCTCGCACCCGGCCGCCACGCCCGCGGAGGTCCGCGACGCGCTGGTGGACGGCGCCACCCCGAACGTCATCCCGGACGCGGGCGCGGGTTCGCCGAACAAGCTGCTGTTCCTGGTCGGCGGCACCACCGGCCCGCCGCCCACCGGCTGCACCGCGCAGACCAACGACACCGACGTCGCCATCCCGGACCACGGCGCGGGCGTGACCAGCTCGATCACCATCTCCGGGTGCGCGGGCAAGGCCGCGAAGGCCGCCAAGGTCGAGGTGCACGTCAAGCACACCTACCGCGGTGACGTGGAGCTGGCGCTCATCACGCCGAGCGGCGCGGTCCGGACGCTGAAGGTGGCGAACGGCAGCGACAGCGCGGACGACGTGAACGCGACGTACACCCTGGACGTGTCCACGGACAACGCCAACGGCGAGTGGAAGCTCCAGGCGAAGGACTGGTACGCGCAGGACACCGGGTACATCGACAGCTGGAAGCTGACGATCTAGTCCCCGCACGCCACAAGGACCCCCGTCTCCTCGCGACGGGGGTCCTTGTCGTTGTCGCTAACCTCGACACCCTGGGAGGTCGAGGGTTGTCGACGTTCGACGAGGTCGCCAAGGTGTGCCAGGAGGTCGTCGGGCTGACCGCCGACCTCGCCGCCCGGCTGCGCGCGCTGGACGACCTGGCGGACGTCGCGCCCGTGCTGGAGCGGACCGTCGCGGGCGCTGTGCAGGACCACGTGGGCTTCACCGCGGCGGGCGCGCCGGTGTACCCCGTGCCGACCGCTCCCGAGCCGTTCACGCTGCCGCGCTGGTCGATGCCGGACCCGCTGCACACGCACATCTTCGAGGGCCACCGCCGCAGGCTGCGGCTCCTCGGCTACCACCACCACTCCGGCGGCCGGATCGACCTGCTGGGCCGCACCACGCCGGACCTCCACCACGTCTACGAGGCCCGCCTGGAGCACGTGCTGCCGGACGGCCGCACCGCCGCGAAGGTCAACAGCTCGTTCTTCCCGGACCACTGGTCCAGGCACGAGGTGGCGCACGCGGTCCGCTGCGCCTTCCAGAACCGCGTCCCGGTCGTGCGCGACGACGGCAGGCCCACCCTGTCGCAGTGGGAAGGCCGCTACCGGGGTGTCCTGATCCGCGGTTTCGTGACCGCGGGGCAGGATTCCCGGACAGCCGCGTTCGACGACGTGAGCACCGCGTGGCCGGTGTACGCGCCAAGGGAGGCCCCGTGAAGGTCCGGTTCACCCGCAGGGACGACGGCACCGTCGCCATCCACCCGGACGACGACGCCGCGGCCCTCCACGACTTCCTCAAGGACGTGCCCCGGCGGTACCTCGTGGAGGCCGCCGACGCCGCGCGCGACGCGCCGGACGACGACCAGAGCTGGGGCGGCGACTACACGACGGCCGTGGTGCGGCAGGACGACGTGCTGGTCCTGAACGAGTACACCGACGAGGAAACCGTGCTCAGCCGCGAGGAGTTCGTCGAGGTCGTCGAGGCTTACCTGGGATCACTGGACGCCTAGCGGCGGATTCCCGCCGGAAAGGCCGAGCGCATTGATTCTCCGACTGGAAACAACAGTTAACCCAGCACTCGCACATTTCGGGTAATGGCGGAGCGGGCGGCCAATTCGCTGTCCGGCGGGTAGTCGACGCGGACGAGGGCGAGGCCGTGCGGGGGCGCCACGGTGACCTGGCTGGAACGCTCGGTGGACGTCAGCAGGGACGCGGGCCACGCCGGGGGCTTGCGGCCCTCACCGACGGCCAGGAGCGCCCCCACGAGGCTGCGGACCATGGAGTGGCAGAACGCGTCCGCGGACACGTACGCGGTCAGCACGCCGTCCTCGGCGCGCGTCCAGTCCAGGCGCTGCAACTCGCGGATCGTGGTCGCGCCCTCGCGGCGGCGGCAGAAGGCGCAGAAGTCGCGCTCGCCCAGCAGCAGCGCGGAAGCCTCGACGAGGGCGTCCAGGTCCAGCGGGCGGGGCCAGGAGAGGGTGTCCAGGCGGCGCAACGGGTGCGCGCCCGCCACGGCGTCCGTGACGCGGTACTCGTAGTGCCTGCGCATCGCGGAGAACCGGGCGTCGAACTCCGGCGGCACGATCCGGGCCTCGAACACGCGGACGTCGGCCGGAAGGGCGCGGGACAAGCGCTTGGGGAGCGCCGAAACGTCCACTGTGGACGGCAGGTCGACGTGGGCGACCTGGCCGGTGGCGTGGACCCCGGCGTCGGTGCGGCCCGCGACGGTGAGGCGGACGTCCTCGCGGAGCACCATCGACAGGGTGTCCTCCAGGACACCGCAGACGGTGCGGCGGCCCGGCTGACGGGCCCACCCGGAGAAGTCGGTGCCGTCGTAGGCGAGGTCGAGGCGCACGCGAACGAGCCCGTCGTCCCCAGCGGGGACAACGGGCTCGTCTGCGATGAGCGGGTCCGTCAGGACTCGTCCTTCTTGTCCTCGGCCTTCGGGGCCTCGTCAGCACCCTCGGCGGGGTCCTTCGCGGCGTCCTTGGTGGCGGACTCGGGCGCCTCGGCGTCCTGGTCCACGACCTCGGCCTCGTCGGACTCGACGGCGGCCGGAGCGGCAGCCTTCTCGTCCTTGGCGAACTTGGTCTTCCGGGCCGCCTCGGCCTCGGTGGAGACCAGCTTCTGCTGCACCAGCTCGATGACGGCCATGGGGGCGTTGTCGCCCTTGCGCGCCAGCGTCTTCGTGATGCGGGTGTAGCCGCCGTTGCGGTCGACGAAGAACGGGCCGATCTCCGCGAACAGCTTGTGGACGACGTCCTTGTCGCGGATGACCTTCAGGATCTCGCGACGGTTGTGCAGGTCGCCGACCTTGGCCTTGCTGATCAGCTTCTCGGCGTACGGCCGCAGCCGCTTCGCCTTCGCCTCGGTGGTCGTGATCCGGCCGTGGGTGAACAGCGCGGTGGCCAGGTTGGCCAGCATGAGCCGCTCGTGGGCCGGCGACCCGCCGAGACGGGGTCCCTTAGTGGGGGTGGGCATCGCTTGCTCCTCGGATTACTTTCTGATCCTCTGCTCCGGCCCAGCCGTTGTCACGGCCTTCAGAGCTGCTCGGTCTCCGCGTAGTCCTGACCGTCGTCGTGGGTGTCCACGCCGCCGTCCGCCCAGCCCTCTGCCGGGTAGTCGGCAGCAGCGGCGGACGGGTCGAACCCAGGGGGGCTGTCCTTCAGCGCCAGGCCGAGACCGACGAGCTTCATCTTGACCTCGTCGATCGACTTCGCGCCGAAGTTGCGAATGTCCAGCAGGTCCGCCTCGCTGCGCGAGACGAGCTCGCCCACCGTGTGGATGCCCTCGCGCTTGAGGCAGTTGTACGACCGCACGGTGAGGTCGAGGTCCTCGATCGGCATCGCGAACGCCGCGATGGTGTCCGCCTCGGCGGGCGAGGGGCCGATCTCGATGCCCTCGGCGTCGATGTTCAGCTCGCGGGCGAGACCGAACAGCTCCACCAGGGTCTTGCCTGCGGACGCGACCGCGTCCCTCGGCGTGATGGACGGCTTCGTCTCCACGTCGAGGATCAACTTGTCGAAGTCGGTGCGCTGCTCGACACGGGTGGCCTCGACCTTGTAGGTCACCTTCATGACGGGCGAGTAGATCGAGTCAACCGGGATGCGGCCGATCTCGGCGCCGGCCTGCTTGTTCTGGACGGCGGGGACGTAGCCGCGACCGCGCTCGACGACGAGCTCGATCTCCAGCTTGCCCTTGCCGTTCAGGGTGGCGATGTGCAGGTCGGGGTTGTGCACGGTGACACCGGCCGGGGGCACGATGTCGCCTGCGGTCACCGCACCAGGGCCCTGCTTGCGCAGGTACATGGTCACCGGCTCGTCCTCCTCGGAGCTGACGACCAGCTCCTTGAGGTTCAGGATCACGTCGGTGACGTCCTCCTTGACACCGGGCACGGTGGTGAACTCGTGCAGCACGCCGTCGATGCGGATGCTGGTCACGGCTGCGCCGGGGATCGAGGAGAGCAGGGTGCGGCGGATGGAGTTGCCGAGGGTGTAGCCGAAGCCCGGCTCGAGCGGCTCGATCACGAACCGAGAGCGGGTCTCGTTGACGGACTCCTCGCCGAGCGAGGGGCGCTGGGAAATAAGCACTGGGTTCTTCTTTCAGCTCAACGACGCCCGCTATTTGACGCCGAGGGACAGCCACCGGTCGCGGAGACCGGCAAACACGTGCGGCACACCATTCGCGCCGCCGTGGGACCCGACTCCGGCCAGCCACCTGGAGTGGTGGCCGGCCGGAAGAGGATCACTTCGAGTAGAGCTCGACGATGAGCTGTTCGGTCACCGGCGTGTCGATCTGCGCCCGCTCCGGAACCTGGTGGACCAGGATGCGGAGGGTCGAGGGGACGACCTGGAGCCAGCCGGGGATCGGACGGTCACCGAAGGTGGCCTTGGCGACCTCGAAGGGCAGCGTCGGCAGCGACTTCGGCTTCACGTCGATGATGTCGAACTTCGACACCCGGAAGCTGGGGATGTTGACCTTCTGGCCGTTCACGATGAAGTGACCGTGAGCGACGAGCTGGCGGGCCATCCGACGGGTGCGGGCCAGACCGGCCCGGTACACCACGTTGTCCAGACGGGTCTCGAGGATCTGCAGCAGGTTCTCGCCGGTCTTGCCCGGGCGACGAACCGCTTCCTCGTAGTAGCGGCGGAACTGCTTCTCCAGCACGCCGTACGTGTAGCGAGCCTTCTGCTTCTCCTGGAGCTGAAGCAGGTACTCGGACTCCTTGATCCGACCGCGGCCGTGCTGGCCGGGCGGGTAAGGACGACGCTCGAACGCCTTGTCGCCGCCGACGAGGTCGACCTTGAGCCGGCGCGAGATGCGCGTTGCTGGTCCCGTGTAACGAGCCATGGTTTCTTACTCCTCCCCGTGCCTCAGACCCGGCGCCGCTTGGGCGGGCGGCAGCCGTTGTGGGGCTGCGGGGTCACGTCCTGGATGGTGCCGACCTCGAGGCCAGCGGCCTGCAGCGAACGGATCGCGGTCTCCCGGCCGGAGCCGGGACCCTTCACGAAGACGTCCACCTTGCGCATGCCGTGCTCGGCGGCCTTGCGGGCAGCGCTCTCAGCAGCCATCTGCGCGGCGAACGGCGTGGACTTGCGAGAGCCCTTGAAGCCGACGTGTCCGGCAGACGCCCAGGCGATCACGTTCCCGGTCGGGTCGGTGATCGACACGATCGTGTTGTTGAACGTGCTCTTGATGTGAGCCTGGCCGTGCGAGATGTTCTTCTTTTCCTTGCGCCGGACTTTCTTGACCCCGGCGCCCGTGCGGGACTTGGGTGGCACTTCGGTGATCTCCTACCTAAAGACGCGAGGTCTTACTTCTTTCCGGCCTTCTTCTTGCCGGCGACGGTCTTCTTCGGCCCCTTGCGGGTACGCGCGTTCGTCTTGGTGCGCTGCCCGCGGACGGGCAGGTTGCGACGGTGGCGCAAACCCTCGTAGCAGCCGATTTCCATCTTCCGGCGGATGTCGGCCTGAACCTCGCGGCGAAGGTCACCCTCAACCTTGAAGTTGGATTCGACGTACTCGCGCAGCTTCGCGAGGTCGTCGTCACCCAGGTCCTTGACCCGGAGGTCAAAGCTGATCCCGGTAGCGGTCAGCAGCTCTTTCGAGCGCGTGCGACCAATACCGAAGATGTAGGTCAGCGCGATCTCCATCCGCTTTTCGCGGGGGAGGTCGACGCCAGCGAGTCGTGCCATACGGCGCTTGCTCCTAACAGGTGTCTCTCCAGGTCTGCTCCTCGTCCGGTTCCGGGACTGACTCGCTGTGCCGTTCCGCGTGCTTTCGCACGTGGTGTCCCGGCCCCGGCCTGGAGTCCGGGGGTGCGCCAGGCGTCGGAACGCCTGGCAGGTACGAGGAGGCTTGACTACTTGGTCGCGTCCATCTGAGGACCGCGACGAAGTGGCAAGGGGGAGATCAGCCCTGACGCTGCTTGTGACGCAGGTTCTCGCAGATCACCATGACTCGCCCGTGACGGCGGATCACCTTGCACTTGTCGCAGATCTTCTTGACGCTCGGCTGAACCTTCACGCCTGAGCTCTCCTGCTTTGCCGCGTGCCCGAGGCGGCTGCCCCGAGCACCGTGGAGGTCACTTGTAGCGGTAGACGATGCGCCCTCGGGACAGGTCGTAGGGCGAGAGCTCCACGACAACCCGGTCCTCAGGAAGGATGCGGATGTAGTGCTGACGCATCTTGCCGCTGATGTGTGCCAGGACCTTGTGACCGTTCTCCAACTCGACTCGGAACATCGCGTTGGGGAGCGGCTCGACTACGCGGCCCTCGACCTCAATGGCCCCGTCCTTCTTGCCCATGTCCTCCGCGTTTCGTGACGGTGGTATTCCCGGATGTGGACACGCGCGACCCCGACTCCGACCGGCCCTTGCGAACCCTGGACACCTGGAGCTCGACCATCGCTGGCCACCATCACAGGCATGACGGAACCGGCGCTACGTGTGCGCCACCTACCCATAGTACGCAGTTCAGCCCCGCAACCCAAATCGGGTCATCCGCCCTGCAAGAATCAACGCCCCCCACGGCCCGGCCACCCAGATCCACCACGGGTACACCAGCTCCAGGTTCGTGATGCTGACCAGCCCCCAGATCACAAAATTGATCATGCTGGCAGCAACCCAAGCCCGAAAGAAGAACCGCGCGGCCTTACCGGACTCGGCAACCTCACGCGGTTCAGGCTGGTAGACGACCTGGTGCTGATAGGTCGGAGGCGGCGGAGACGCCTGAACCTGCCCATCGGGCAGGTCAGCGATGAGCACGGCCAAGTCCGCATACGTTTGCGCCACCCAGACCAGCCGAACCCGCTCATCGAACTCGGCCAGATCCAACCGCCCCTCAGCCTGCGCACGCGCCAGGTGCTCGACAACCGCTTCGCGGTCGTTGTCAGCGGCCCTCATGGTGGGCGTGTCGTCGGTCACGCAGTCGATGGTCGCGCGGGTCGGGGGCTGGGACCATGGGGCTAGCCCCCGTGCTTCGGGGTGAACGTTTGCCGGGGTTCGGGGTTGGGCTTGCGGCCGCCGCTTCCAGCCTGGCTGGTTGGCGGCTACGGCTTCCAGCCGGGCCACCGGGCGGCTTCGGCTCTCAGCGTGCTGTGTCCGATTTGATTTGGGGCCCCTAGATTTGCCCCTTGATCGGGCCAAAAGGCAGTGCCCCAAAGCC